>JAKCEC010000094.1 GCA_021841725.1 Actinomycetes bacterium
TTGGTGTCGCACGACGGAGGCGAAACTCGGGGTGAGCATGTCGCGCGGCTCGAGCTCGTCGAGGGAGACCTGCTGGCGGGCCAGCCAGTCGCCGTAGGGCGACTGCGCGGCGAGACCGGCCTTGAGCTCCTCGTCGTCGATGATGCGACCCTGCTCGACGTCCACCAGGAATACGCGCCCGGGCTGGAGTCGTCCCTTGCGTTCGATATTGGCGGGGTCGATCGGCAGGACACCGACCTCGGAGGCGAAGATGACGCGCCGGTCCTTGGTGACCCAGTAGCGCGCGGGGCGCAGACCGTTGCGGTCGAGTACGGCGCCCACCACCTTGCCGTCACAGAAGGTCACCGAGGCCGGCCCGTCCCACGGTTCCATCAGGGCCGCGTGGTAGCGGTAGAAGTCACGCCGTGATGGGTCCATGGCCGTCGAACGCTCCCACGCCTCGGGGATCATCATCAAGATGGCGTGGGGCAACGAACGGCCCGACTGCACGAGCAGTTCGACGACTTCGTCGAAACTGGCCGAGTCGCTCATGTCGGGCGTGATGATGGGGGTCAGGTCCGCGACCGGCACCGGCAAGTGGTCGCTCGAGAGGGTCGTCTCGCGCGCCGTCATCCAGTTGCGGTTCCCGCGTACCGTGTTGATCTCGCCGTTGTGGGCGATGTAGCGGAAGGGTTGGGCGAGGTCCCACCGGGGCATCACGTTGGTCGAGAAGCGACTGTGCACCACGGCGATGGCCGAGGTGAGGCGCTCGTCGCGCAGGTCCGAGAAGTACGAGCGTAACTGGGGCGAGGAGAGCATCCCCTTGTAGATCAGCACGTGGGGTGAGCACGAGGCCGCGTAGACCTCGAGCTCGTGTTCGGTGACCTTGCGCGCGGCGTACATCGACCTCTCCAGGTTCGCGGCCCCGTCGCGCGCGACGAGTTGCTGCACGAACAGTGGTTCGCTGGCCGCCGAGGTGGGGCCCAGGATGCTCGAGGAGACGGGCACGTCACGCCACGCGAGCGTGACGAGTCCGTGTCGGGCGAATCGATCGGCGATGGCCGAGGTGGCCCGGTCGCGTTCGAGGTGGCGAGGGATCATCCAGAAGCCGACCCCGTAGTCGCCGGACGCGGGCACCACGTCGCCGAAGACGGCGCGGATGAACGAGTCGGGCATCTGCACCAAGATGCCGGCCCCGTCGCCCGAGTCGGCGTCGGCACCGGTGGCGCCGCGGTGTTCGAGGTTCTCGAGGATCGTCAGGGCGTCACTCACCGTGGCGTGCGACGCACGGGCGGTCAAATCCGCGATCATGCCCACGCCGCAGGCGTCGTGTTCGAAAGCGGGGTCGTAAAGAGAGGGGGTCTTTGTCATGGGCGTCACCTTCCGGGGCAACGCTGACCCGAGGAACAGTATAGCGGCGGCGTTGCGCACGGGCGAAGTCGTACGCTGGACTGATGAGCTCTCCCCCACACAACGTCGTCGTCGTCGGCGGAGGGATCGTGGGTCTGACCGTGGCGTGGCGCCTGGCGCGCAGCGGGTATCACGTGACGGTGTGCGACCCCACCCCGGGTCGGGGTGCGACCTGGGCGGCGGCGGGCATGATCGCGCCGCACGCCGAAGTTGCGCCCGGTGAGCGCGCCAACTTCGAATTGCAGCGTCAAGCCCTCACGGCCTGGCAGCTGCTCAACGACGAGATGTTCGAGGTGCTCGAGCGACGCATCCACATCGGCGTGAACGGCACGATGCTCGCCGGATGGGACGCGAGCGACCGGCGCCTCGTCGACCAGTTCCGTCACGTGGCCACCGACTTCGGGGTTACTTCCGCGGTGGTGCGTCGTGAGTCGCACCCCGAACTCTTCGCGGGCCTCTCGGACCGCCTCTCGAGCGGTCTGCTGCTCGACGGTGACGCCTGGCTCGATCCGGACGAAGCGGTCGGCGCGCTGCTCCAGGGGCTGACCGCGCTCGGGGTCGACTTCCTCGCGGCGCGGGTGGAGGAGATCGACGCCGACGCGACGCACGTGCGGGTGCACTACGACGAGGGAACCCTCTCGGCGCAGGCGGGGATCCTCGCGACCGGTGCCGCCGGTCTGCCGCGCGGGGCGACGCCCACGGGCCAGCACGCGGTGCGTCCGGTCCGGGGAATGACGGTACGCGTCGACGGCATCGACCGCGCCGACGCGCCGATGCTGCGCTGTCTGGTGCGCGGACGCCCGTTCTACATGGTCTCTCGACCGGGCGGTTACTGCGTCATCGGCGCCTCGAGTGAGGAACGGTCGGGGCCGCTCATCGAGGTGGGCGAACTCCAGCGGCTCTTGCGCGACGGCCTCGACGTGGTACCCGAACTCGAGACGTCGTCGCTGATCGAGACCCGAGTCGGACTACGGCCCGCGTCGACGAATCTCGAACCCTTCTTCGAGGAGTGGCCCGAGCGCCGTTGGGCGTGGTCCTCGGGTCACTTCCGCCACGGCGTCACCCTCGCGCCCCTGAGCTCGCGCGCCGCGGTCGACTTCGTGCGTCGGGTGACGTCGTGATCGTCAACGGCGTCGAGCACGACGCGACGACGGCGCGGCCCCTGAGGGAGGTCTTGGACCGGTGGGTGGTCGCACCGCGGGGTGTGGCCGTCGCCATCAACGGCGAGGTCGTGCGACGGTCCCAGTGGGACGTGACCATCGTGCAGCCGACCGACGTGGTGGAGATCGTCACCGCCGTGGCCGGCGGCTGACGCGCACCGGCGGTCCGGGGCCCGTAGGGCCAGCGGCTAACATTGGTTCTTCGCGGGCTGTGGCTTAGTTTGGTCTAGAGCGCTCGGCTGGGGGCCGAGAGATCGGGAGTTCAAATCTCCCCAGCCCGACCACGGTGGTCCCGGGGGACAACGCGCGACGGCGCCGTTCGCCGCGGCGCCGCCGTGACGCGGGTGAAAGAAAGTCGGTCCGACGGGCGACGCCGCGCGTCTACATTGGTCGCGTCAGTTGAAAGGACCCCGGTGACTCAACTCTTCAGCCCCTTGACCCTGCGCGCGACGACGTTCGCCAATCGCGCGTGGGTGAGTCCGATGTGTCAGTACTCGGCCGAGAACGGTGTGGTGGGGTCGTGGCACCTCGTGCACCTGGGAAGTTTTGCGACGGGCAGCGCGGGCCTGATCATGGCCGAGGCCACGGCGGTTCACCCCGACGGACGGATCTCCATCGCGTGCCCGGGACTCTGGAACGACGAACAGGTGGCGGCCTGGCGGCCGATCACCGATTTCATCCACGGCCAATCCGCGAAGGTCGGCATCCAATTGGCGCACGCGGGGCGCAAGGCCTCGACGATGCGCCCCTGGGACGATCACCCGATCGCGCGCGCCGACGAGGGCGGGTGGGAGGCCGTGGCGCCGAGTGCGGTGCCCTTCGAGGGCTACCCCGTCCCGCGCGCGTTGCGCCTCGAGGAGATCGACGCGCTGGTGCAAGACTTCGCCGACGCCGCCGCGCGAGCGCGACGCGCCGGCTTCGACGTCCTGGAGATCCACGCGGCCCACGGCTACCTGCTGCACCAGTTCTTGTCACCCCTCTCCAATCACCGCGAGGACGACTACGGCGGGTCGCTGGAGAACCGATCGCGGTTCTTGTTACGCGTGGTGGCGGCGGTGCGCGCGCGGGTGGGTGAGGACGTTCCCCTGTTCGTGCGGATCTCGGCGAGTGACTACACGCCGGGCGGCTGGGATATCGAGGAGTCCGTGGCGTTGGCCGTGGCCCTCAAGGGGGCCGGCGTCGATTTGATCGACGTCTCCTCGGGCGGCAACGTGGCCAGCGCGACCATCCCGCTGGGGCCGGGCTACCAGGTGCACTTCGCGGCCGCCATCAGAGACCAGGCCGACCTCCCCACCGCGACGGTGGGCCTCATCACCGACCCGGTCCAGGCCGAGCAGATCCTCACGGAGGGTTCCGCGGACGCGGTGCTACTGGCGCGGGCGTTCCTGCGTAATCCGCGCTGGGCGTTGGCCGCCGCCGAGGCCCTCGACGAAGTCATCGCGTGGCCCGTGCAGTTCGAGCGCGCGCGCACGGTGCGGCGCAGTTCCTAATGCGTCCTGCGCCGCCGGAATAATCTCCGGCGGCGCAGGACGAGGACGAGGAGGACCGCGGGGGTCCTAGTCCTCACTCGCCGAGTGCGCGTCCATCAGTCCGGCGATCATGTTCACCACGGTCGGGTCCGTCAACGTGGTGACGTCCCCGAGGGAGCGGTTCTCGGCGACGTCGCGTAGGAGGCGGCGCATGATCTTGCCGCTACGGGTCTTGGGCAGGTCCGGGGTGAGGATGATCTGACGGGGCCTCGCGATCGGACTGATCGTGCTCGCGACGTGCGCGCGCAGCTCCTCGATGACCTGGGCTTGGTCCTTGTCGGTGTCCTCGGCGGAGAGTTTGAGCGTCACGAAGGCCACGATCGCCTGACCCGTGGTCTCGTCCGACGCGCCCACCACCGCCGCCTCCGCCACGGCGCGGTGGCCGACCAGGGCGTGCTCCACCTCGGTGGTGGAGAGGCGGTGTCCCGAGATGTTCATGACGTCGTCGACGCGACCGAGCAACCAGAGGTCGCCGTCGTTGTCCAACTTGGCCCCGTCGCCGGCGAAGTACTTACCCGGGAAACGGCTCCAGTACGTTTCGAAGTAGCGCTCGGGGTCGCCCCAGATCCCTCGGGTCATGGACGGCCAGGGGGCCGTGATGACGAGGTAGCCCCCCTCCCCGTTGGCGACCTCCTGGCCGGCGTCGTCCACCACCGCGGTGGAGATCCCGGGCAGGGCCCGCATCGCGGCGCCCGGCTTCGTCGAGGTGATGCCCGGGAGCGGTGAGCACATGATGGCCCCCGTCTCGGTCTGCCACCAGGTGTCCACGATCGGGCAGCGTCCGCCGCCGACGTTCTTGCGGTACCAGATCCACGCTTCGGGGTTGATCGGCTCGCCCACCGTACCCAGTAGACGCAGGGAGGAGAGGTCGAAGGACTCGGGAATCTGATGTCCCCACTTCATGAGGGTGCGGATGGTCGTGGGCGCGGTGTAGAGGATCGTCGCCTTGAACTGCGAGATGATCTTCCACCAGCGGTCGCGTCCGCCCGAGTCCGGCAGACCCTCGTACATGATCTGCGTGGCGCCGTTGATGAGGGGGCCGTACACGATGTAACTATGACCCGTGATCCAGCCGATGTCGGCCGCCGTCCAGCACACGTCGGTCTCGGGCTTCACGTCAAAGACGTAGTGGTACGTGGTGGCGACCTGGGTGAGGTAGCCCGCGGTGGTGTGGAAGATGCCCTTGGGCTTGGCCGTGGTGCCCGAGGTGTACATGATGAACATGGTCTGCTCGGCCGGGAAGGATTCGGGTACGTGGGTGTCGTCTTGACGATCGACGACCTCGTGCCACCAGTGGTCGCGACCCTCGACCCATTCGACGTCACCCTGCGTGCGCTGTACGACCAGCACCGCACTGACGTCGGGACAGGACTTGAGCGCCTCGTCCACGGCGGGCTTGAGGGGTGAGGCGGCGCCGCGACGAAACGCCCCGTCGGCGGTGATGACGAAACGGCAGTCCGAGTCGAGGATTCGCGAGGCCAGCGCGTCGGCGGAGAATCCCCCGAAGACGACGGAGTGGATGGCGCCCAGGCGCACGACGGCGAGCATGGCGAAGACGGCCTCGGGGATCATGGGCATGTAGACGGCCACCCGATCGCCCTTCTTCACCCCCAACTCGGTCAAGGCGTTGGCCGTGCGACACACCTGGCGCAGTAA
>JAKCEC010000095.1 GCA_021841725.1 Actinomycetes bacterium
GTACGAGTTGGACCACGCGACCAACATGATGAAGTTGGACCGGCACCTCGTCGTCTCCATGGGCTACCCGGCGGAGTACGGCTTCATTCCCGACACCCTGGGTGGCGACGGCGACCCGCTCGACGCGCTCGTCTTGACCGCGTACCCGACCTTTCCGGGCTGCCTTATCGAGGCGCGCATCCTCGGGATGTGCGTCATGACCGACGAACACGGGGAGGACGCCAAGTTGATTACCGTGCCCGCTTACGACACCGCGTGGAAGACGGCGACGGACATCACCGACGTTCCCAAGGCCACCCTGGACCGCATCAGTCACTTCTTCACTGTCTACAAGGACCTGGACGAGGGCAAGTGGGTGAAGGTCGAGAATTTCGTGGGACGCGACGCCGCCCTGCACGAACTCGCCGCATCGCAGGCCCGATACCCGGGTTGATTGATTGACCATGAGCGTGGTGTCGGAACCCCGTCACTCCCTCGTCGCCACCCAAGTCGTCTTCTTCGCGTGCATCCTGGCGTGCGTGGTCGTTGACCCCAGCCACCAGGCGGACAGCAACGGCATCTCGTACTACGGCGTACACGCGCCCACCCTGCCCCTCGTGGCCATCGGCTACGTCGTCGGGTCCATTGGGGTCTGGCGCACCGCGCGGTACGTGCAACTCCTGGACGCGCCCGCCGTCGTGGGGCCCGGCCTGCGGCTCGTCGCCCTCGCCCTGCCGGCGGAGTTACTGACCCCCTTCAATCACGGCCCCTTCCTCAATTGGACGCACATGGGCATCGGCGTGGTCATCGGCGTCACGCAAATGCTGGCGGGCACCGTGTTGATGGTGCGCCGTCCCGGTCCGCTGACCCGCGCGACGTTCCTCGTGCAGCTCGTCGGCGGTTTGATCGCGGCGGCGTCGCTCCCGAGTTGGGGTATCAATCAAATGATCCTCGGTGAAGTGATCTTCGCGCTGGGTTTCTCGGGGTGTCTCGTGCGCTGGACCTACGAGACTCCCGTCGAGAGCGCCTCGCGGGCGCAGATCGAGGCGCCCTAGGGGGCACGGGCGTGACGGTATCGAGGCGTCGGCGACCGCCGCAACTCGACCGACGCAGGAATCGGCGCGGGGGTCGCCGCGACGTCACGGGCTCGACCTAGGGTGGAGCGTGTCCCTCTCCTCTCGTGACTCCCTGCACCGGATAGCCGACGCGGCGCGTTCGCCCGACTGGACGCTGGCGATCGACTCCCCAGTTGCGCTGAGGGCGACGCGCGACTCCGGGGTCGCGGGCTTGCCCTGGACCGTCGTGGTTCGCCCGCGCGGGCGCGCGATGTCGGTCTCCTTTTATGCGCCGGGTGACGACAGTGAACTCGAAGGTGACGTGATCGGTGAGTTGACGGGCAACCCGCGCGAAATCGGTCGGCAACTGCGGGGAATCCTGGAGGACTTGGAATTGGCGGAGCGGCGAAGTCCTCCGGGGGCCCCCTAGAATTGCTGATATGAGTCTTTCCGAGACGCGAGGATTCCTCGGTGTTTCTCCCGATCTGTTGCCGCCGTCTCTTCGACCCTGGCTCAAGCGTTTCCGCGTAGATTTTTCGCCGCAACTCCCCCCGAGTGCCGCCGCGGTCGTCGTCGCCACCGTCGTCGCCCTCGTGGGTTCCTTGGCGGCCGACGCCCTTCTCGTCAAGATCGGTGTGTCCCTCTATCCCGCGACTAAGGGCTATTCACATTTTCAGTTTTCGGATTACGCCAAACTGACCGTGATCGGGGTCGTCATCGCGTGCGTCGCTTGGCCGGTCGTGACGCGCGTTTCGTCGCAGCCGAAGTGGTTGTTCTTGCGCGCCGCCGCGGCCGTGACCCTGGTCCTCTTCGTCCCCGACCTGTGGATTTGGTACCTGGGTCAGTCGGCCGACGCCGTCTTCGTCCTGGTCTGGATGCACGTCGCGATCGCGGTCGTCACCTACTTGGCGCTGATCACCTTGGCGCCGGTGCGTGGTCGCCACGCACGTCGCTGAGGTCGTCGCGCGCGAAGGGAAAACCGGGCGTGGCGCGCATGGCGCCACTCGCGTCCAGCGTCATCGCCTCGTAACCCTCGACGCGGTGGATCAACGCCATGACGTCGTGACCCCCCACGCTCAACGCGGTCGCGAAGGCGTCGCACATCCCGAGGTCGGGTCCGGTGACACTGGCGGACGCCACCGCCCCCGCGAAGTGTTGCGTGAAGGGATTGTAGAGATGCGCACCGCGTTCGGACTCCCCCGAGGTGGCGATGGCGTCGCGTAGTTCCACCACCGCCGCCAGGCGCTGCGGGTCGTCGGGGCGGACGATGCCGGTGCGAAAGACCTGGTCTGGACCGGGACCCCCAAACGAGGCGATGTCGCCGGCGGCGTTGACGATCGCGCCCGCGACATCGAGGCCGCGCAGTTCGTCGAGCGCGCCCTGAGCCGCCCACCCCTTGACGTAGCCCGTGGGGTCCACCCCTCCGGGCAGCGACCAGGGATCGAACCACCCGCCGGTGAGGGTCTTGGCCTTCTGGCACAGATCGAGCACGTCGGCGACCTGCGGGGGGGTCTCACCCAGTGAGAGTTCGCCCCGGCGTAGTCGGCTCACGGGACTCGACGCCTTGTAGGTACTGAAGACCCGGTCCGCGTCGCACAGGACGTCGCGCGCGCGATCGACGGCGCGTTGGGCCGCGTCGGGGTCGCCGTCGCCGAAGAGGTCGATGGTGACGACGGTACCCATGACCTCGATGAGGTGGCGCGTGGAGGACGCCACGTCCGACATTAGAGTCCGAGCTTCTTCAGGGCGTACTGTAGCGACATCTGGAACCCGGCGCTGGTGTAACTCGCCCCGGAGATGCTCTGGATGTTGGTCGACTGCGCGGCCATCGTTTCTTGTTCGAGGACGGGGACCGCGTACTGGTCGATCTGGACTGATCGGGGGTTGCCGCCGTCGTTGATGGAACCGATCGTCACGGCGGTGATCTTCTTGCCGTTGGCCGTCACCTTCACCGAGAGGACGCCGTAGAAGTAGTTGACCAGGGGTCCCGTGACACTGTGCACGCCGGTGGCGGCCACCGCGGTGGTCGTGGTCGTCGGCGCCGTGGTCGACGGCGACTTCGCCGCGCCGGTCGAGGTCGACGTCGTCGAGGAGGTGGTCTGCTTCTTCGCGGTGGTCGTGGTCGTCGGCGCGCTGGTGGCGGCGCCCGACACCGCGCTGAGACTGAGTTTGGCGGGGCTGGTGTGGAAGTTCAGCACCGAGGCGAGTCCGACGACGGTGCCGACGGCGACGATGGGCGATCGTTTCATGAGGGGCGGCTTTCCTGTGGCGTCATGGGGTGCGGGTCCTTAGAAGGTGAACGACTCGTGGTGGACGTGGGCGTGGGGGACGCCGAGGCGCCGCGCGGCCGCGACGACGCCCTCGGTGAACCCCGCGGGTCCACACACGAAGATGTCGTTCGCGGCGATATCAGGGACGAGTTGGCCGAGGGTGTGGGCGTCGAGGTTCACCTCGTCGCGGCTGCCGAGCAACTCGAAGTACCGACCCTCGCGCGCGGTCACGAGCGACCTCATCTCCGCGCCGTGCACGACGTCCTCGGGGCGCGTCGCGCGGATGATGACCGTGACGTTGCTAGCCGCGGGAAGGTCTTCGAGCATCGCGCGAATCGGGGTGATGCCCACCCCGGCCGCGACGAGCGTCACGTTGTTCATCGACGTGGCGTGATGGGTGAAGACGCCGTAGGGTCCCTCGACGAAGACGCGGGTGCCGGGCTTGAGGTGGGCGATGGCGCTCGACTGGTCACCGACGCCCTTGACCGTCACGCGAAGGAACGGCGGGCGAGGAAGGGCCGAGAGCGAATAGGGGTGGGAGTGCCAGAAGAGCCCCTTGGACATGAAGCGCCACTGGAAAAACTGACCGCCCGAGACCGCCATCTTCTTGATGTTCTTGCCGGTGACGGTCAGGGAGTAGACGTTGGGGGCCTCCTGGGTCACGCTGGCCACCCGGAGCCGGTACTGCTGATTGCGTACCAGGGGGACGCCGAGACGCAAGAACAGGATGGTCAGGCCGGTGCCGACCCACAGGACGGTCCAGAATTGGATGGTGTGCGGGTGCCCGAGGAACATGACGCCCGTGCGGATCTGGTGCATGAAGGCCAGTCCCAGTCCGAGGTAGGTGTAGAGGTGCACGACCCACCAGGTCTCGTACTTCATCTGGGAGCGCGCGATCCGGATCGACGTGAAGGCGGCCATCAACAAGAGACCGAAGCCCACCGTGGCGCTGAGGATGTCGGGATAGTTCACCCAGAAGCTCCACAACATGGTGAAGACGCTGCGGTGCAGCATTTGGCTGTAGCCCAGGATCACGCTGAGAACGTGCAACGACACGAGTGAGACGGCGTAGGGGGCGATCGCGCGGTGCCAGCGCACAAGTCGGTCCTGTCCCACGGAGCGCTCGAGCCAGGGGAGCCGGGCGGTCAGTATCACCATGACGAGCAGGAGGTACGACCCGCTGAAGGCGCTCACGCGACCGATGGCCAGGGGCCAACCCCCCGCGCTCGCGAGGGCGGCGTGACCTTCGACCGAGAGGGCGAGTACGAGTACCATCACCAGGCCCGCGAGGGCCGCGACCTGGCAGAGGCGCACCACGTAGGCCTGAGGCGCGCGCGCGGGCCGGTGCAGGCGCGTCGAACTCGCCTGGTGCCACGCCGGGTTGCTCGTCGATTTTCGCTGCGGGCGGCTCCGTCTCTCGGCGGGCTGTCTATTTGTCGCGGTCTCCACCCCTGAGAACGTAATGCGACTTCATAAGTTTTTGACAAATTTGGCGTTCGAAGTTCGACAATTCTGGGCGATTCCCGTAGAATCCTTCGGCCCGGGCACCTCACCCGGTCGTCTGGCCCGGACGCGGGCTAGAACGGCGGCTCGAAGTGGGGGCGCAGGTCGAGGCCCGAGCGCCCGCTCGCCGGCTTCACGTTGAGCACCTGGTGGATCTCCAGGTGATGGCGTTCGAAGTTCACCGCCGACGCGGCCATGTAGAGGCGCCACACGCGCGCCCGCTGTTCGCCGACCTCGGCGACCGCCTCGTCGAATCGCTTGACGAGGTTGTCCACCCAGTGGCGCAGCGTTATCGCGTAGTGCTCGCGCAGACTCTCGAGGTGACGGACTTCGAATCCGTGGGCTTGAAAGAGAGAGACCATGGTCCCCACGTCGTGGAGCTCGCCGTCGGGGAACACGTAGCGCTCGATGAAGTCGCTGCGGACTCGCGAGGGGCCGCGCAGTCCCCAGGCGATCTGCGTCTGGCGCCAGCCCTCGGCGAGTCGGGTCGGTCGAGGGTCGTCGCGCATCGAGATGGGCCGTCCGATGGCGTGGTTGAGGAAGCGGCCACCGGGTGCGAGGAGGTCGAACATCCGCTGGGCGTAGGGGGCCAGGGAACGACGACCCACGTGCTCACTCATCCCCACCGAGCTGATCGCGTCGAAGGGGCCGTCGCGGACGTCACGGAAATCCTGCAGTCGAAAGTCGCACAGGTGTTCCACGCCCGACTCACGCGCTCGCGCGATGGCGTAGGCCTGTTGCTCGGTGGAGAGGGTGACGCCGACGACGCGTACGCCGAATTGCGTCGCCGCGTGCAACCCCATCGTCCCCCAGCCGCATCCGACGTCGAGGAGGCGCATCCCCGGCTGCAGGTCGAGTTTGCGACAGATCAGGTCGACCTTGCGGCGTTGCGCCGATT
>JAKCEC010000096.1 GCA_021841725.1 Actinomycetes bacterium
GACGGGGGCGGTGATGGCCATGTACTCGAATCCGACCTACGAACCCGAGTACCTCGCCTCGCCCAGCTACAGCACCGCCCTGGCGTACTACAACAAGTACGCCAAGAACAACGCCAATGGCTTCCCGCCGCTGGGGCTGCTGGCGACCCAGCAGATCTTCCCGCCGGGTTCGACGTTCAAGATCGTCACCACGGCGGCGGCCACGTTGTACCGGCCCGACCTCTTGACCAAGTCGTACCCGAAGGTCGCCTTCATCGTGCCGCCCACGTCGAACAAGCGGCTCTACAACGACGGCGGGAGTGCGTGCGGGGGCACCGTGCAGATCATGTTGCCCGTCTCGTGCGACCCCGGCTACGCCAGTATCGGGCTCGACCTGGGGGCGCCCGACCTGGTGAAGGCGGCCGACGCCTTTGGCTACAACAGCACGCCCCCGCTCGACTTGCCCGCGGGGCGCCCCATCATCTCGAGCGCGCTCTTCCCCTCGGTCGCGAGTCTCAAGTACAACCTCCCCTTCGTGGCCTACTCGGCGATCGGCCAGGGCAACGTCCGTTCCACCACGCTCGAGCAAGCGCTCGTGGCGGCGGGAGTCGCTGACGGGGGCACCATCATGACGCCGCACCTGATGTCCTCCATCGTCGGACCCGACGGCACCGTCATCAAGAAGTACGTCAATTCGGTCTGGAAGAAACCCCTTAGCGCGGCTCAGGCCGGCCTCATCGTGCCCCTGATGCGCAACGTGGTGGTCTTCGGCACCGCCTCGGGGGTGGGGTTCTTGCCCCAGGACCAAGTCGCCGCCAAGACCGGTACCGCCCAGGAGCGCAACTTGACCCAGACCGACGACTGGATGATCGCGTTCGCCCCGGCGTCCAAGCCGACGGTGGCCGTCGCGGTCATGATGCCCTACCAACCGAAGTCGAACTACGGGGCCACGGTGGCCGGACCCATCGTCAAGTGTCTGATCGAGGGGGCCCTGGCCATCCAGGCCGGACAACCGGCCACCGGGACGTCCTCCACGTGCGCCAGCTGAGTAAGAACGTGGTGAGAGGCGGGCCAGAGGGCGTAGGCTATTAGGGGTATGGAGCCCGTCGCGGACGCCCGCCTTTATAATCACCGTTATCAGGTGACTCACCTCATCGCGCGTGGTGGCATGGCGATGGTCTATCGCGCCCAGGACCTTCTACTCAATCGTCCCGTCGCGCTGAAAATCCTCTACCCCGAATTGAGCGCCGACCCGTTGTTCGTCGAACGCTTCCGCCGCGAGGCCCAGGCCGCCGCGAAACTGTCGCACCCCAACATCGTCCCGGTCTTCGACTGGGGCGAGGACGAGGGGACCTACTTCATCGTGATGGAGCTGGTCGAGGGGAGGTCCCTGGCCGAAGTACTGCGGGGGGGCACCACGCTGACCGCCTCACGCACCGCGCAACTCGCCTCGCAGGTAGCCGCCGCCCTCAACTACGCCCACCGCAACGGCATGGTCCACCGCGACGTCAAGCCGGGCAACATCTTGATCACCGCCGACGCCCAGGTGAAGGTGACGGACTTCGGCATCGCGCAGGCGATGTCGAGCGAGGACCACCTCGCCGAAGACGGTCTGGTCATGGGGACCGCCACCTACTCCTCACCCGAGCAGGCCGAGGGGGCGGCGGTAGACGGACGATCCGACATCTACGCCCTGGGTGTCGTGATGTACGAGATGCTGGTGGGCCGACCGCCCTTCGTCGGTGACACGCCCCTGGAGGTGTCGACCCAGCACGTCCACGGAGTCGTGACCCCGCCGACGCAGGTGAACGCGGCCGTGCCCCGCGACCTCGAGGCCATCGTGATGAAGTCGTTGTCGCGCTCGCCCGACTTGCGCTACCCCACCGCGGACGAGTTGCGCGCGGACCTGTTGCGCTTCGTCGACGGTCAACCCGTGCACGCCGCGGGCGCCGTGGGCGCCTTCTTCGGCAACGATTCGACGCAGATGGTGCAGAAGGTCGAGACGGGCGAGCGGACCCAGGCCGTGCCGGTGCTGCGCGGGCCGCGCCGCGACGTCCGGGTTCGCCGGCGCCGTTCCAACGCGGGTCTGATCAGTTCTCTGGTGGTCGTGGTCCTGGTGGCGGCGGGGGTGGGTGCGTACTTCGCCCTCTCGAGCAACAACAACCTGTCGGTGATGCCGTCGCTGGCGGGCAAGGACGTCGCGACCGCGACTGCGGCGCTGACCACCGGAGGAATCAGTGCGACGCGGATCACCCAGTCCCAGATCAACTCCGCCACCGTCGCCCTGGGCAAGATCGTGCGCACCGCGCCCGCGGCCGGGGCCAAGATCACGTCGGGTTCCTCCGTCGTGCTCTACGTGTCCAAGGGTAAATTGATCCCGCCGGTCGTGGTGCCCGCGGTGACCAACCAATCGGTGCAGTCCGCGGAACTGGCGCTCAAGGCCAAGAACCTCAACTTCACCGTGCAGAACGTGACGTCGGGCTGCGTCGCCCAGCGCGCCCCCAACGTCGTGCTGTGCACGTCGCCGGTCGCGGGGACCTCGGTGAAGCAACAGTCGCTGGTCGTGCTCTACGTGCTCCCCCAGAACGGCGCCTTCTCCGTGCCCAACGTCGCCGGCGACACCGCCGTCGCGGCCAGCAACGCCCTGGGCTCGTACCAGTTGACCGTGAGCGGGACGCCGACGTCGCACTGTTCGAACTCCTACGCCCAGGGACTGGTGGTGGGCACCAATCCCGCCGCCGGGGCCCAGGTCACCTCGGGGACGTCGATCCAGTTGATCACCTCCTCGGGGGGCTGCCCGGCGACGGTCCCGTACCTGCTGGGCCGCACCAGCACCACGGCGCAGTCGTTGTTGCAGAGTGCGGGCTTCGTGGTGGTGGAGGACGTGGCGCCGGCCAACTTGTGCACCACCGCGCAGGTGGGCGCCGTGGTGACCCAGAGCGTGCACCCCGGTTTCTCCGCCCCCTACGGTTCGACGATCACTATCCAGTACTGCCAGAGCGTGGGCACCACGGGTGTCATCGGGACCACCGGGACCACCGGCGCCACGGGGGTCACGGGGGTGACCGGTACCTCCGGAACGCCCACCACGGCGGTGACGACCACGACCGTCGCACCGACGGGTCCCGGTAACGGCCACGGCAAGGGCTGAGCCGGCGCGTTGACTAGCATCGGTCGCATGGCTAGTTCCGGATCCAAGAAGGCGGCGAAGTCGGTGGGTCGCTACGTCGACCCCCACGTGCGGGGTCGGGTGACCGCCAAGCAGCAGGTGTCGCACGACCATTCACCGCACTGGTTCGGTTGGGTCCTCTTGGACCTGATGCTCTTCGGGGTGCTGGTGATCACCCTCAACTATCTGCAGGTACTGCCGGGCTCGACGTCGTCGTGGTACCTGGTGTTGGGCCTGGCCGCGTTGTTCAGCGCGTTCTACCTCGCCACGCGGTTCCGGTAGTCCCCTAGATGTGGTCGGCCGGGATCTGGCCGAGGCGCCCGGCCTGGTAGTCCTCGAAGGCTTGCTGCAACTCCGCGCGGGTATTCATCACGAAGGGCCCGTAGGCGGCCACCGGTTCACGGATCGCTTCACCGCCCAAGACGAGGACTTCGAAGGCGCGGGTGCGAGAATCCTGGGTCTCGTCGGCCGAGAGCACGAGCACGTCGCCGTCGACGTGCACCGCCATTTGGCCCGTGCCCACGGCGTGTCGCTCGGTACCGACGGTCCCGCGTCCCGCGAGGACGTAGGTCAGGGCGTTGAAGCGGGGATTCCAGGGCAGCACCAACTGTCCACCGGGCAGGAGCGTGACGTGCACCAGGGTGATCGCGGTGTGCGTCGAGCCCGGACCCACGTGTTCACCGAGCGAACCTGCGATCACGCGGATGATGGCGTCGCCGTTCTCGTTGGTCACCAGCGCCACCTCGCGCGAACCAATGTCCTGGTAGCGCGGATTGGTCATCTTTAGTCGCGCGGGCAGGTTGACCCAGAGTTGGATGCCGTGAAAGAGACCGCCGGAGTCGATCAGGGCGTCCGGGGGTCGTTCGATGTGCAAGATGCCCGCGCCCGCAGTCATCCACTGCGTGGCGCCGTCTTGGATGACGCCGCCCCCGCCGATGGAGTCCTGGTGCAAGAAGGTGCCCTCCATCATGTAGGTGACGGTCTCGAAGCCGCGGTGCGGGTGCCACGGCGTGCCCTTGGGCTCGCCCGGTCCGTAGTCGATCTCACCCATCTGGTCCATGTGGATGAACGGGTCCAAGTCACTCGGGTCGACGCCGGCGAAGGCCCGACGCACCGGGAACCCCTCGCCCTCGAGTCCGCGCGGGGCGGTCGTGATCGACGTGACCCGACGCGGTCGGTCCGCGCCCGTGACGGCGACGACTTTGGGTAGTTCTAACGGGTTGTCAACGGAGATCGCGGGCACGTCCTCAGCCTAACGTCAGCGTGCGTGCGCGCGACCGTTCCCGTCGCCCCAGCGCCAGTACGCCGACGACGATGAGCACGGCGAAGCCCCCGGCGACGTTGCCCGAACCCCAATCGAGACCGCCGCGCGCGTGCGACACGCCCAACGCGTCGGCGTAGGAGGCCCCGAGGGGACGCGTCAGGACGTAACTGATCCAGAAGGCCGCCACCGCATTGGCGTCGGCGTAGCGGTAGGCCAGTCCCGGCACCACGATCAGGGCACTAAAGACGAGGCCCGAGGCGAAGTAGCCCGCGTGCAGACTCACCGCGGTCCAGTCGCCGGTGGCGGTGCCGAGCGCGAAGGTGGTGGTGACGCTGAGCCAGTAGAACATCTCGCGCCGGGCGGTGTTGATCGAGTGGAGCGAGAGCGTGCCCTCCACCCGGTACCACGTGAAGAAGATCACCGCGAGGGCTACGGCGAAGAACGAGGTCGAGTCGGCGTAGGCGACGCCCAGGGCGACGTGGGCGACGTCGGCGCACATCGTGCCAAAGACGCTGACCATCACGACCGCGAACCAGTAGGGCAGCGTCTGGTACCGGGGGCGCGTGAACTGCCAGGTCAGGCCGGCGAGGAACACCAGGCCGGCGAGGACCACCACCAGGGGCGGGGAATAGTGATGCACCAGGAAGTCCGACGCCGCCTCACCCATGGCGGTGGTGAGGAGCTTGACGCCCCAGAAGCCGACGCCGACCGTCGGGACCTTCGCGGCGCGCGCGCGGTGTGTCGCGAGGGAGACGGGCATGGGTGCCGAGTCTAGGACGGGTGTCGTTCAGCCCTCGTAGTACGCGGCGACCGTGGCCAGGGCGCGGTCGAGGCGGGCGAGGCCCTCGCGCGCTTCGTCGTCGGTGATCGTGCAGGGGGGCACGACGTGGACGCGGTTGAAGTTGTTGAAGACGAGCAGGCCCTCGCGCCGACACGCCGCGACGAGTTCGTTCATGGCCGGCGAACTCGATCCGTACGGGGCCAGGGGCGCACGCGTGGCGCGGTCACTTACCAGTTCGAGGGCGAAGAAGACGCCGAGTCCGCGCACCTCACCGATGACCGGGTGGCGCGCGGCGAGTTCGTCCAGACCGGGCCGCAGGACCTCGTCGCCCACGCGTCGCGCGTTCTCGACGATCCCGTCGTCGCGCATCGCGGTCATCGACGCGACGGCCGCCGCGCAGGCTAAGGGGTGTCCGGAGTAGGTGAGGCCACCGGGGTAGACCCGCGCGGCGAAGGTGTCGCAGATGGCCTCGTTGATGACCAACCAGCACCGGGG
>JAKCEC010000097.1 GCA_021841725.1 Actinomycetes bacterium
GACGACCCGGTCGCCGTGGGCGGCCTCGCGGTCGGTGATCACGCAGCTGATGACGCGGTGCGTGGCGAGGTCCTCGACGTTGATGCGCGTCCCGTGGGGTAGGTACCACGACGCGCACTGACCCGGGATGTAGGAGTACCAGGTCGCCACGCCCTGGCGCGCGCCCACCACCCGGGGCCGCGACGTCCTCGTCACCGTGGTGACGGGGCGGCGCACCAGCGGGCGCGGCGCGGCCGCCACTCGCACGGGGGACTTCTTCGCGGCGGTGGGCGTCGCGATGACGCGACGAACGGCGGTGACGACCACGGGGTCGGGCGCGGTGGTCACCTGCAAGATCACCGTGGAGAAGGGATGGATCGGGGTGCCCGCCGCGGGAATCTCACTCACCACGCGCACCCACTGCGAAGAGTTGGCGCCCGCTCCGGTGGTCTTGAAGTACAGCTGGGCGCTGAACATCTCGGAGTAGACGCCCGAACGTCCCAGACCGATGAAGTTCGGCATGGCCTCGAAGGCGTGACTGGTCGCGGCCTGCGCGGGGCTAGGCAGCGCGAGCGTCGCGACCATCAACACCGTGATGGTGGCGCTCAGCCATAACGTGGCGCGTCGACGCGCACCACGGAGTCGTGCCCTCAGATCTCCACCCTCCGCCAGGACATCCGGTCGTTCTCCTCGACCGGCCCTTCAACGCTAGGTGAGGTGAGCGCGCGGGGCAACTCTCTCGGCCAAATTATTGCATAGTCCCTTATCAATAACTATTTATCAAGCTGGCAATCGGAACAGTCGCGCGCTGTTTTTTGACGTTTCCTCGCGGACCCGTGCGACGTCCTCGCCGCGCAGCGCGGCCAGGTACTCACCCACCACGCTGACCAGAGCCGGCTCGTTGGCCTGCCCGCGGTGCGGCACGGGGGCCAGGAAGGGACTGTCGGTCTCGACGTGGAGCCGATCGAGGGGCACCAGGCACGCGGCCTCACGCAACGACTCCGCGTTCTTGAACGTCACCACGCCCGAGAGCGAGATGTCGCACCCGCGTTCGAGACAACGCGTCGCCTCGCGCGGGGTGCCGGTGAAGCAGTGGATCACCGTGCGCGCGGGCACGCCTTCGGCGTCGAAGACCTCGAAGAGGTCGTCGAAGGCCTCGCGGCAGTGGATCACCAGCGCGAGGTCGAGTTCGTGCGCCAACTGCACTTGGCGCGCGAGGGCCCGCCGTTGCGCCACGCGCGGGGAATGCTCGTAGTAGTAGTCCAGCCCGCACTCGCCGATGCCGACCAGTCGGGGGTGTCCGGCGCGCGCCAGTTCGACGAGGGCGTCGACGTCGGAGGTGGCGTCGTGGGGGTGCAGGCCCACGGTGGCGAAGATGTCGACCTCGCCCGAGAGGTCGGTGAGGGCGAGGGCCTCGCGCGAAGACGCCGCGTCGGTGCCGATGACCACCACGCGACGTACGTTGGCCGCCGCCGCGCGCGCGAGGGCGTCGTGCACCGACCCCGCGATCTCGCGCTCACCCAGGTAGCGGTCCTGGAGGTGGCAGTGCGCGTCGGTCCAACTACTCATCACTCACCTTGATACGCGGGAAGAGCGGTTCGCCCTTGTGGATCTCGTGGACGGCGCGGTAGCGACCCCACTGCGCCGCGGTGTCGAACACTTCGTCGCCGGGAGCCCCGTCGAGACCGATGCGCGACCAAATCGTGGCGCACACCCGCGGGATGGCGGGGGTGGCGAGGAGGCTAACCAGGCGAATCGCCTCGAGAGCGTTGCCCATGACCGCCTCGAGCGCGTCGCCGGGCTCCATCTTCCAGGGCGCGGTGCTCTCCAGGTAGGCGTTCGTCGCCCCGATGAGTCCCCAGGTGGCTTCGAGGGCGTGCTGGGGGGCGAAGCGGTTCCACGCTTCGCGCGCGCCCGCCACCGCCGCCTCGGCCGCGACGCGCAGTTCACTGGTCGGCTCGGGCGCGGGGCCCCGGCCGGCGCACTTGGACGCGACGATGGTACTCACGCGCGCCACCAGGTTGCCCAAATTGTTCGCCAGGTCGGTGTTGTAACGCGCGGTGATGCCCTCGTGGGAGAAGTCCCCGTCGTTGCCCAGGGACGTCTCGCGCAAGAGGTAGTAGCGAATCGCGTCGACGCCGAACTCGTCGGTCAGCGTCACCGGGGCGATGTCGGTGAGTTTCACGGCGCCTTCGGCGGCCATGGTCTTGGATAACTTTTGCCCCCCCACCAGCAACCACCCGTGCACCTGGACGTGGCTGACGGGCTCGAGCCCCGCCGCCATGCACATGGCCGGCCACCAGACGCAGTGAAAGCGCAGGATCTCCTTGCCCACCAAGTGGTGCGAGGTGGGCCACCACTCGCCCGTCCGGTCGTCCTCACGCCCGTAGCCGATGGCGGTGAGGTAATTGATCAACGCGTCGTACCAGACGTAGAACACGTGCTGGTCGTCCCAGGGAACGGGCACGCCCCAGGAAATGGACGTGCGGGTGATCGAGATGTCGCGCAGGCCGCCGCGGATGAAGGAGAGCGCCTCGTTGCGCTTGGTCTCGGGGGTGACGAACCCGGGGTGCTCGGCGTAGTAGCGCTCGAGGGGTTCGGCGAAGGCACTGAGGCGAAAGAACCAGTTCTCCTCCTGCATTTCGCTCAGGACGCGCCCGTGGATGGGGCAGCGACCGTCGTCACTGGACTCGCGCGTGTAGTAGTCCTCGCAACTCACGCAGTAGAGACCCTGGTAGACGTCCTTGTAGATGTAGCCGTTCTCGTAAACCGCGGTGAGGAACTTCTGCACCGTCTCGTAATGGCGGGGCTCGGTGGTGCGGATGAAATCGTCGTAACTGATGTCCAGGGCGTCCCACGCCTCCCGGAAACGGCGCGAGGTCCGGTCCGTCCACTCTCGCGGACTCACGCCGTTCTTGAGCGCCGCGTCGGCCACCTTCTGTCCGTGTTCGTCGGTACCGGTCAGGAACTTGGTGTCGTCGCCGAGCAGGCGGTGCCAGCGCGCCATGGCGTCCGCGTTCACCGTGCAGTAGGCGTGACCTACGTGGGGAGCGTCGTTGACGTAATAAATCGGGGTGGTGATGTAGTAATGCGCCATCCGACAAGGGTACTAACTGGTGCCCGCGGACCCGTCACGCGCGGGGGCGCCGGGTCCCTCGTCAGCGCGCATCGTCAACGCGAGGGCGTAGGTCTCGCGACGCGCCACCCCGAGTTCGGCGACCACGTCGGCCACCGCGTCGCGCACGGAGGCACCGTGCGAGAAACGCTCGCGCAAGGCGGCGGCCACCACGGCTTGCGCCGGCGCCTCGGGCTCGCCGGCGCCCTCGAGGACCACCACGATCTCACCGCGGACGTCGCGCGCCGACAGTTGCGCGGCCAATTCCTGCACCGTGCCGCGCAGCACCTCCTCGTGCAGTTTGGTGAGTTCACGCACCACCGCCGCGCGACGTCCGGGCAGCGACCGCGCGAGCTCGCCCAGCGTCGCGGCGACGCGTTGGGGGGATTCGTAGAACACGATCGTGCGCCGCTCGCGACGCCACGCGGCGAAACTCGCGGCGCGTTCGCCGGCCTTGCGACCGAGGAAACCCTCCATCACGAAGCGGTCGGTCGCCAATCCGCTGACGCTGAGCGCCCCGATGACGGCGGTGGGTCCCGGCGCCGTCGACACGGTAAGACCGGCGCGCACCACGTGCGCCACGACCGTGGCGCCGGGGTCCGAGATGCCCGGGGTCCCCGCATCACTGATGAGCACCACGAGTTCGCCACGGGCCACCCGCTCGACCACCTCGACGCTGGCCGCCGTCTCGTTGTGCTCGTGCAGGGCGAGGAGGCGATGACGCGGCGAGATGCCGTGCGCCGCGAACAAGGTCCGCGAGTGGCGGGTGTCCTCGCAGTAGACGGCGTCGGCGCCCTCGAGCAGGGCGAGGGCCCGCGGCGACAAGTCCCCCAGGTTGCCGATGGGGGTGGCCACGATCATCAGTTGGCCGCGGGGCGCGGATTCGTGACTCATTGCTCGCGTCTCCTCGTTTGGCCCGACGGGCGTCGAACCTACTAACATTGTCACCTATGTCGAAGCGGACCAATAAGCGCAAGTTACGCGCCAAGAAGAAGGCCAACCACGGCAAGAAGCCGAACTGCGGTCGCGGCTGAGCCGTTGACTTCGGGGGCGTCGCTCCGACAATTTTCCCCGTGGCGGGAAATTGGCTGGGCGCGTCATGCTGTTCCTCACCCGGCCCCCCGGGTCGCTTCGCCCTACCCGTCCTGGTGATCGCCGGACGCTACGCGCGTCGACGGGGGATGCCCTCGGGGTAGATCTTGCGCGCGAGGTACCACTCGACCACGAAGGCGACGCCGGGCACGAATCCGGCCAGCAGCATCGCCAGCAGGTACGCCAGATTCAGTTTGGCTTTGAGCACGAACTGGAACGACATGATCATGTAGATCGGGTACAGCACCATGCCGTGACCGACACCGTCGATCACCACCACGGGACGCAGGCTCTTCCACAGACTGAGGTCCCACTGGTGGAGCGCGAGGGTGAGGAACAGCGTGAGCAGCGTCGTGCCCGTCACGAACGACATGAGGCGGTAACGGCGGAACGCGGCGTCCACCTAGTGACCCCAGAGTTTCTTCTTGGGGACGTCGGCCAGTTGGGCCAGGTGATCGTTGTACGCCGCCAGGGTGGGGTCCTCCTCGTCGAGGGTCGCGTCGACGACGCGCGCCACGGCCGCTTCGGCGCGCATTCGCTCCTCGAAGTCGCGCCGCGCGGCCTCCTGGTCCTCGGTGGGCTTCTCCACGTGCAGCAGCTGCCACCACCCGAAGACCCCCAGGACCGCGAAGCAGGGCCACTCAATGGCGTAGAGGAAGCTCAGCGAATTCCCGCCGAAGGCGCGGCCCACCTGCCACCAATCGGCCAGCACGCACATGACCAGCCACGCCGCCAGGGCGAGGTGCACCGCGAGGGCACGGCCCGAAAAATACTTTGCACGCACCCGCAACACCCTAGCGGCGCGACGACCTCGTCGAAGGACTCGCGCGCGTCGCGCCGTAGGATGACGGGGTATGCCCGCGCACGCGACGACCTCCGGTTTCTCGTGGCACCACCTCAACCAGTGGCACCTCGGCGCGTTCGCGCTCCTCGCGATGGCCCTCGCCCTGGCCCTCTACGTGTTCGCCATGCGCCGCGCCGCGCCGTGGCCCCGGGGGCGTCTGATCTCCTTCGTGGCCGCCCTCCTGGTCACCTTCTTCGCCACCCAGAGCGTGCTCGGCGTCTACGACATGGTGTATTTCAGCGCCCACATGATCCAGCACCTGGCGCTGGTGATGATCGCGGCGCCCCTCTTCGCCCTCTCGACACCACTCGACCTCTGGCGCAGCGCGGGTGGCGCGCGGACGCGTGCGTTCTTCGACGGGCGCCTCATGGCCGTCCTCACCCACCCGCTGGTCGGGTTCGGGGCCTACTTCGTGGTCATCCCGGTCACGCACCTCACGGGCGTGACCAATGTGATGATGCAACACGAATGGATCCACCACGCCGAACAGGTCCTCTTCTTGGTGGTCGGGTACCTCTTCTTTCGCGTGGCCTTCGGACTCGAGCACGGCCGCACGATCCACCCCGGTCTTCGCCTGGTCTACGTCATGGCCGCCGTCCCGCTCGGCACC
>JAKCEC010000098.1 GCA_021841725.1 Actinomycetes bacterium
CACGACGTACCACACGCCGTGACAAGAACTGCACGACGATGAGGACCAGGTTCTCCACCAGGACCACGGCGGCCAGGGTCAACACCGTCGGTCCGAGCCACGGGGTCTGGGGCCAGCCCCACCAGCGCAGCAGGCCCAGCATCGCCACCTGCACGATGATGGCCTGGACGGGCAGTTCACCCGCCGCCCAACCGACCGGGTAGGCGAAGGCCGCGAACACGCCACGGCGACCGGGTCGCAACGACGTCAGGGCCGACACGACCAGCCACAGGGAGAGGGCGAGGACGAGGTAGGCCATGTCCCATTTTGTCGGTCGCCGTCGCGGGGAGCAAACGATACCTACAATCGAGTCATGCCCACTCGACCGTCCTCACTCACTCGACTCCAGGGAACCGTCGGCGTGTGGACCGGCGCCCACGAACTGGTGGCGCCCACCACGCGCGGTGGCGTCGCCGCGGACATCGAGTCCCTGGGCTACTCGGCGATGTGGTTCCCCGAATCCTGGGGTCGCGAGTCCTTGACCAGCGCCGCGCTGTTGTTGTCGGCGACGTCCCACCTGACCGTCGCCACGGGGATCACCAACATCTGGGCCCGCGACGCCGTGGCGTCGGTGAACGCCGCGCGCACCCTCAACGCCGCGTTCGCCGACCGATTCGTCCTCGGCCTCGGCGTGAGTCACCAGCCCCTGGTGGAGCGACTGCGCGGTCACGAGTATCTCTCGCCCCTGGCGCACATGCGCGACTACCTCAGCGCCATGGACGCGGCCCCGATGCACGCCCAGGAGGCGGCCCAGCCCTACGCGCGCGTCATCGCGGCGCTCGGGCCCAAGATGCTGGCGCTCGGGGCCGAGATGGCCGACGGCGTGCACACCTATCTGGTCGACGTCGATCACACCGCGATGTCGCGCGGCGTGATCGGGAGTGCGTTCCTCAACGTCGAACAGGCCGTGGTCATCGGGCAGACCCGCGAGGAGTTCCTGCGGCGCGCGCACACGCACCTCGAGTTCTACACCGGTCTCGAGAACTACCGCGCCAATTGGCGCCGGATGGGGTTGGGCCCGGACGACTTCGTGCGGGGCGGCTCCGAACGGCTCTGCGACGAAATGGTCGTACACGGCGACGCCGAGGCCATCGCCCATCGGGTCGCCGAGCACTTCGCCGCGGGGGCGGACCACGTGTGCCTGCAGGTACTCGGGGCCGATCCCCAGGTGCCGCCCCTGGACGAGTGGCGCCTCGTGGCTCGCGCGCTCCAGCTCAGCGCGAACTAGGGCCTGGCGTCGGGTCCGAAGATCGTCACCTCGGCGTCACCGGCTCGCGGACCGCCGCCGCGGACGCTACGCACGAGCAACGTCACGGCGCCGAGGGTGACGAACTCGAGCGTCCCGATCACCAGCCATCCGACGGTGATCAAGAACAGGCCGACGAATATCCCCTTGACGACGCCGTGGCGAATCATCGCGGCGATCCACAGCGGCAGCCACGCGACGCTCCAACTGACGAAGGGCGCCACGAAGACCGCGGCGCCGCGGCGGCTCCAGCCGAGGTAGACCCCGAAGAGCGCGGTGGCGACCACCCCCCACAGGACTGCGCGCGCGCCGTGGGCGGGACCCGCCTCCCACACGACCAGCGCCACCGCCACCGCGAGGGCCCACGCGAACATCGCGGCCGAGACGTGGCCGCGAGCGCGCTGGCGAACCTGAACGACGAAGCTCATGCCCTCAACTTAGTTCCTGGGTGCGGCGCCGACCCACCGCCGCTACGCTCGCAACGTGTCCCCCGGCGTGCTTGCTCTCCTAGGGTCCGGTGAAACCGGACCCGGAATGACCAGAGTCCACCGCAGCCTCCTCGCGCGCCTCGACGCGCCGCGCGCGGTCAACCTGAACACGCCCTTCGGGTTCCAGGAGAACGTGCCGCAGATGACCGAGAAGTTGCTGGCGTACTTCTCCACCTCCCTGCACCTCGAGATGACCGCGCTCGACCTACGCCGCTACGACGAGGCCTCCCCCGAGCACCGTCAAGACTTCCGCGACGCCATCCGTCGCGCCAACTACGTCTTCGCCGGACCCGGGAGCCCCTCGTTCGCGCTCCGTCAATGGCTGCCGCTGCAACTCGTCGACGACCTGGCCTCGGTGCTCGCCCAGGGCGGGGTGGTGTGTTTCTCCTCGGCCGCCGCGCTGACGCTCGGACGTCTCACGCCCCCCGTGTACGAGATCTACAAGTCCGGGGCCGGACTCGAGTGGTTACCCGGCCTCGACCTCATGGGGGCCATCGGTCTGAACTGCGTCGTCCTCCCGCACTACAACAACGCCGAGGGCCGCGACTACGACACCAGTCGCTGTTACATCGGCGAGCGCCGATGGCGACTGCTCGAAGAGATGCTGCCCGCGGACGTGGGCGTACTGGGCATCGACGAACACACCGCCGCCGTCATCGACCTCGACGAGCGAACCCTGAGCGTGCGGGGCAAGGGTCACGCGCACTGGCGCCACCACGGCACCGTGAACGACCTCGCCAACGCCAGCGTCGTCGCCCTCGACGACCTGGGGGCTGAGGCGCGGACCCTCGAGGCCCTGCACGAACTGGCCCCGCCCGCCGTCGCGCCGATCGACCAGGGCGAAGTGGTCGCCCTGCGCGAGGCGCAGGCCAAACTGGCCGACGCCCTCAATACGATTCGCGCCGGTGCGCGCGCGCAGGGCCTCTACGCCTTCGCCGACGAGATCCGCGACGCCCTCACCGCCGCGGGCGTCGTCGTGCGCGACGCGGCGGTCCCCACGACGTAACGACTCAGGCGATCGCGCAGCGGTTGGGACCCAGTTCGGCCTCGGCCGCGTCGTCGGCCATCTCCTCGGCGCCCGCGTTGATGCGCACGATGCGTTGATAGTTCGGGGGTCGGTCCTTCACGTTCTCGACCGCCCACGCGACGAAGTCACTCTCGCTCAGCACCAGCGCGGCCAGCGTGCCCCGCAACTCGCCCAGGGTGCGGGCCACGAACTGGTGCGCCACCACCGGCACCGACGTCCCGTAGTGGGCGGGGAACACCACCGTGGCGTCCGCCAGGGGCAGCACCCGCTCGTGCAGACTTCGATAGAGGTTGTGCGCGAAGACCTCGGCGTTGTCGGCCAGGTCGGGTCGCCCGACGCTCTCGAGGAACAGGGTGTCGCCCGTGAAGATCGCGGCGTCCCCCAGCTGGTACATCGTCGAACCCTCAGTGTGTCCGGGCACGCTCACCGCCGAGACCGTCAGACCGACCTGATCGGTGAGCTCGATGCGGCGTCCGTCACTGAGCGGTTCGAATTCGAACGCGAAGGGGTCCGACGGGCTCAGCATCAACACGGCGCCGCTGCGACGCGCCAAGTCGCGCGCACCCGAGATGTGGTCGGCGTGCAGGTGGGTGTCGAGCACGTGGGTGATGCGCCAGCCGTTCTGCGCGGCGGTCGCCTCGTAGTTCGCCACGTCGAGTGACGGATCGATGACCACGCACCGTTCGCCGGCCCCCACCACGTAGGAGAGGCACCCCTTGCCCCGGCGACGCAACTGCACGACCGTGGCCCCGGCGAATTCTCCGCGGACCTGATCGTAGGTAGCCGCCCAGGCACCCATCCCACCGTCGAGCACCGCACTCGGAATACCGTGGGCCGCCAGAATCTCCGCCCCCTGTTGAGCGCGCCCACCCCGGGCGCACACGACCACGAGGGCCCGGTCGCGCGGGAGCGCGTCCACCGCCCGCTCCAGGGTGCCCAGGGGGATGTTGTGCACGCCGGGAATCTGCCAATCGGCGACCTCGTCGGGCTCGCGCACGTCGATCAGGTAGGGGCACTCGTCCCCGTCGAGGCGATCGACGAGCTGCGTCGTCGAGATGCGCGAAATCAGTTCAGTGGTGCTCACGCTCGAAGTCTACGGTCGCGTCGACTCGGTCGTCGCGCCCGTCGCGACGGCGTCGTTACGCCTTCTCGCCGAGGAGGCCCTTTTTGGTCTCCTTCTTGGCGTGCTTGTCGTTGCGCTTCTCCTTGAGCGACTTGCCCACCTTCTTGACGTTGTGTTGACTGGGTGACTTGTCGGCCATTATGACTCCTTCGTCGGCGTCGTCATTGTTGGCGGCGTCGAAATCCGTCCCCACCCCGGCAATCCGCGCGCCGATGCACCACGGGTGCACCCGGCGCGCGTCGCCGAAGGAGTAAGTGGATTCCCTTCCCGACCTTAACGCCCGCGAGGCGATCCGTCACCCGAGTCCGGTCCGTCGCGGCCGAGAACCGAAAAGAAGCGGCCTCGCTTGGTTACAACCTCGCGACATTCGCCCTCCGCGGGCGACCGGCGCCGATATGGTCGGCGTAGACCGACGTTCGCACCCGGCGGCACACGGGGGAGAGTGCCGCCGGGTGCGAACGCGGTTGGGTGGGGCGTCACCAACGTCGAGGTCCTAGCGCGGCGACGGGTCGCCCGCGCGATCGGATTCGTAGGCGTCGCCCTCGGTGCCGACGGCGACTTCGCCCATCGCCAGTTCGCCCACGGAGGAGTACCCCTCGGCCACCTCGTTGAGGAGCGGCGCCGCGTGGTGTTGCACCCCCGGACCGCGCAGCCACGAGAAGACGGCGCCGAGGAAGCACAGTCCCGCCGCCACGAGGAACGCCATGTGCAGACCGTTGGCGAAGGGGGCCTCGATGAGACTGGGGAAGAAACTGTGGCCGAGGAGGACCGACGCGTGGACCCCGGGGAGGGCCAAGACCTGGGGACCGAGCAACGTCTGGATCGGGTTGATGCCGAGGAACGCCGAGAACAGGCTCCCGATGGCCGGGATGTGGCTGATGACGCTGGCGTGCGCGACGGGCACGCCCTGGCGCGTCAGTCCCACGAAGAGGGACCGGGGCAACGTGGCCGAGAGCCCCAGGGTGATCACGGTGAAGAAGAAACCGATCGAGAGCACGGAGGCGGAGTTCTGAAAGGTATTGAGCATCGCGCCCCCCGCGCCTCGACGGTTCGCGGGCAATGAGTTCATCACCGCCGAGGAATTCGGGGCGGCGAAGAGTCCCATCGAGAGGCCGACCAACAGCAGCAGCACGGCGAAGAGTGGGTAGGGAAAATTGATGGGGATCGCTTGGAGTCCGATGAGGCTGAGCCCGGTGAGTACCAGACCGACGGTGGCGAAATTGCGCGCGCCGTGGCGATCGGCGAGCCGCCCCGACACCGGACCGGCGATGAGGAAGCCCACCGTCAGTGGGATCATGTAGATGCCCGCCCACAGGGGCGTGCGCGAGAAGTCGTAGCCGTGCTGGGGCAGCCAGATCCCCTGGAGCCAGATGATGAGGATGAACTGCAGGCCCCCTCGCGCCAGCGAGAGACACAGCGTGGCGAGATTGCCCATGGCGAAGCCCCGCGAGGAGAACAGGCTGAGCTGGAACATCGGGTCCGTGACGCGTCGCTCGACGAAGACGAAACCGACCAGGAACGCCACCCCGCCGAAGAGGCACGAGAGGACGAAGGGACTCGTCCAACCCATGGCGTGGCCACCGTAGGGCTGGAGGCCGTAGACGATGCCGGTCAACAGGGCGATGAGCCCAATCGCGAACACGAAGTTCCCGGTCCAGTCGATACGCGAGGGCGTGCGGGC
>JAKCEC010000099.1 GCA_021841725.1 Actinomycetes bacterium
ACCCCGAGGATGCCCTCTCCCTGGCCCTCGCCCTGTGGGGACTGCTGGCCGTTCGGTCGGCGTCCTGGTTTCGAGTAGGGGCGTATTTCGGTCTCGCGATTCTGGTGCAACCCCTGGTTCTGTTGATCGTGCCCATCATCGTCGCACTCGTGCCGGTGCGTCGCTGGCCCCTGCTGGGCGTTGAGATGATCGTGCCTACCGTGGTCGCGCTGCTGCCCCCCCTCATCCAGGAGTGGAAGCCCACCACGCGGATCCTGCTGCGACAGCCGAACTTCGTCGCGCCAAATCACGCCACGCCCTGGGAGTTGCTCGCGCCCGTGATATCGCCCGCCCACGTCCGACGGGTGCCCATGCTCGATCACGTCAAACTGCCCGATGGGCACTATCACGCCATCGAGAAGATCATCACGGTCCACACGATGCCCGTGGTGGCGGCGGGTCCCGGACGACTGGTGGCTCTCCTCGCCGCGGCGGCGATCGGTCTGGTGGTCAAGTTTCGCCGCCCCGCGTGGCCCGTCGTAGTCTGGCTGGCCGCGCTCGCCCTGACGCTTCGGTGCGTCTTCGAACCGGTCATGGTCCCGTACTACCTCGTCCCGGGATTCGCCCTGGCGCTCCTCGTCGCCGCGCTGCGCCGACCCTTGTATTTCTGGATAACCACCCTCGCCGTGGCCGTCGGATCCTGGTGGAGTTACTTTCACGTGAGTCCGTGGACCTACTACGTCGCGATGATGGTGCCGTTGACCCTCGCGCTCGCGAGTTCGTGGCCGTCGGGGTCGACGAGCCCGTCAGCGCCTTGAACGGCGCACGGCGGGTGTCTCGACGTCGTCACCCCGGTCTCGTCGCGGGGCGCGCACGACGTACTGATCGTGACGACGGGTCCCGCGCCAGCCGCGCCAACGGAAACCCTCGATCGACTCGACCCCCTCGTGCAATACGTGGCGCGCCACCACCCCCTTGACCGCCTTCGCGTCGTGGCCCGCGACGCCCTCGCCGTCGTGACGCACGAAGGAGACGGTGACGAGGCGCCGCGCGCGCCCGAGATCCGGGCCGAGGACCGCGGCGTGCTCGCGGGGCAGGAAACTGACGACCCCGGCGTCGGTCACGTCCTCCAGGACCGGCGAGAGCGCCGCGCGCCAGAACTTCGACACGCTCCCGAGTCCGACCAGGCTGACCTTCATCGTCAAGCGATAGTCGGCGACGGGGTCGGTGCCCCTCGTGAGACCGTAGACCCCGGAGGGGATGAGGATCCGCCGGCGCCGGTGCGGTGACAGCGAGGCGGGGTCGAGGTGCGACCACACGACGCCGTTGTAGCGTCGCCAGGCCGGTAGCACGGGTGCCGTTTCGTCGATCAACTCTCGCGTGGCGGCGAGGGCGCGCTCGAGGTGGGCGCCGCGCGCGTTCAGCACGTGGCTGATCCGATCGTTCGACGCGCCCGCCAACGTCGCGGCCAACGCGTCGCGCACCGCCTCGCGCGGCGACGCCAGCGCAGAATCGAAGAAACCCGGGGCCGCCTCACGGCGACCACCGGGTTCCTTGGACTCCGAGGGGGGTAGCAGAATATAGGGGGATCTGCTCACGCACCCACGGTAGTGGCGCTAGGCGGCCAATTGACTCGCGCTGAGCCCAACGGTCTCGAGAAAGTGTCGGACCTTGATGACCTGGTCCTCGGTGAGGTCTCGCGTCCTCGTCGAGCCGAAGGAGATGGTCTCACCCTCTACCGTCACGGCCCAGTTGCCGCGGTGCGTCTCGTGAACTTCTCCGATGCGACCGAGTAATGCGCACACGTCAATCCACTGGATGTTGTGGTTCAACGGGTGCCCGAACAACTTCTGGGCGGTAATGCGGTGGTGGTGGTCCAACTTGATCGACATTTGTCAACCCCCTTTGTGACGACGAAACGATTCCGTCCCCACCTGCACTTTCCACCTTCTAGGCGCTCAAGTCAAGGACGGCGACCAACTCCACGTGCTCGGTCATGGGAAAGGCGTCAAATACTCGCAGGTCACCCAGGCGGTAGCCCCCCGCGAGCAGCGTCTTCACGTCGCGCGCGAAGGTGGCGGCGTCGCAACTCACGTACACCAGGCGCCGCGGCGCCCGCCGGACGAGGGCCGCGGCCACCCCCTTGGCCAGCCCGCTGCGGGGCGGGTCGAGCACGACCACGTCACCCGCGGACACCGCGTCGTTGATCGCACGCGGCGTGACCGACCACTCGCGCACGCGCAGCTGACTCAGTCCGTCGGCGTTGTGGCGCGCGTCGCGCACCGCGTAGGGTGACGATTCGACGGCGACCACCCGGCCGGTGTGACCGACCCGACGCGCGAGCGGGATCGAGAACAGTCCGACGCCGCTGAAGAGGTCCACGACGTGGTCGCCCGCCGACACGTCGGTGAGCTCCAGGACCGCGCGCAACAGGACGTCGGGCGCGTCGCGGTGCGACTGCCAGAACGAGCGCGGCGACACGTCGAAGTAGTGGCCCTGCACCGCGACGCGCGAGCGCGTGGCGGGTTCGAGAGGTTCGCCAAAGAGCGTGGTGAGTTCGAAGAGGGACCCCCGATCGGTCTGACGACGCACCAGGGCGAAGGGCTGGCCGTCACCGATGGCGCGCAACTCCACCTCCTCGGCGTGGGGCCACGGCGTGGCGAAGGCGTCCGAAAATCGTTCGTCGGCCACCTGACACGACGCAATGGTCACGACGTCGTTGCTGCGCGACTGACGCAGGCCGAGCGCGCCGCGCTCGTCCACGCCACAGCGCAGTCGGGTACGGGTGTGCGCGTCGTGCGAGAGGGGGGTCACCGACACCGCTCGCGCGACCCCGGCGATGCGCTGCAGGTGCTCGCTCACCAGGGTCGCCTTCCAGTCGAGTTGGGCCGCCAGTGACGCGTGCTGGAAGTCGCACCCGCCGCAGCCGCCGGGCCGGGCGTAGTAGCACGGGGGGGCCACCCGCTCGGGGCTCGCCTCCAGGACCTGGACCGCGTCCGCCCGGGCGATTTTGGCGGTCTCCTCGCGCAGGACGACCCGCACGAGTTCACCCGGGAGACTGTGACGCACGAAGACGACCCGACCGTCGCTCAGGTGCGCCACGCCACCGCCGGCGGCCGGTCGTTCGATGCGCACACTCTCGAGGTCGGAAACGGGGTTACTCACCCATCCAGCCTACTGAAGGCGCTCAGGGTCGAACGTGGGGTGAACGTTCGCGTGACGCACGAACAGCCCGACCAGTCGGTCGGCGCGTGCGCGCGCCCCCGGGGCCTCGCGCGCGGTCTCGGCTAACAGTTCATCAACGTCGTGACCGAACGCGCGCGCGTCCTCGTCGTCGGCGTCGAGCCAGTCGCGCAACTGCACCTCGTCGATCTCGGGGTGGAATTGCACGCCCACGTTGCGGCCGTAGGCGAAGGCTTGCGTCGCGCGTTCGTTCGAGGCCCAGAGCACCGCGCCGGCGGGCAGGGCCATGCGATCGAAGTGGAATTCGAACCACGGTCCGGCGTCGAGGTCCACGCCGGGCGCGGGGTCGATGAGGTACCACCCGATCTCGGGTTCGGGCGCACGCGACACGTCCCCGCCGTGAAAGAGGCACAGCGCCTGGGCCCCGAAACAGATCCCCAGGACGGGGACGCCCAGCTCACCCGCGCGCGCGATCACCGCGAGCTCGCGCGAGAACCACGCCCGCTGCACGTCGCGGTCGTAGACCGCGCTGGTCGAACCGAGGATGAGCAGCGCGTCGTAGCCGTCGGGGTCGGGTGCGGGCGACGCCTCATTGACCATCACCACGTCGAGGGAGTAGCCCCGCGCGACGAAGGCCTCCCCCACCAGTCCGGGGTGATCTTCGTCGTGGTGGCGCAAGACGAGGACGCGCGCCATCAGTGACGACCGTCGTCGCGGGGCCGCGCTGACGCGGCGAGCGCGCGCGGTCCCCGGACGCTACGCACCCGGCAGGGACCAGCCCATGCCCTCGGCGATCTCGCGACACGTGGGGCACAGGGGGTACTTTTGCGGGTCGCGGCCGGGCACCCAGACTTTGCCGCAGAGGGCGGTGACCGGCGAGGAGTTGATGATCCCCTCCACCACCGAGTTGCCCAGCGGCACGAAATCACCCTTCTTCGGGGTGTACCCCTCGAGGACGATGTGGGTGAAACGCTCGTGGTCGCCCTCGTCAATCTGCGGCTGCGAGGTGACCCGCAGCTCGTGGTCCAGTTGCGTACTCACCCCGTTAACTGTACCGCCCGCTAGGTTCGGGGGCGATGAAACAGCGCCGCCGCCGACCCGCCATCGCCACGCGTCCCCTGGGCAACGTCGCCGGTCACTTCACCAAGGAGGGTGGCGCCAAGAAGCGCTACCGCACCGAGGCCGAGGCCCGTAGCGCGGCCCAGCTGGCCTGGACGCTCAACGGGGTGGACCTGTCGTCGTACCGTTGCGAACACTGTCACCAGTGGCACATCGGCAAGAGATTTCGCGAGGATTAGCGCCCCGCGCGCTGAGGGGGCAAGATAGGGGGAGTCGAAGTGAAAGGTATCCCATGTCGGTGCAGGCGTACATCTTGATTCAGTCCGAAATTGGCTCGAGCGAATCGGTCGTCCTGGCCACCCGCGCGGTGCCGGGCGTCGTCGAAGCCTTCGAGGTCACGGGACCCTACGACGTCATCGTGCGCTGCGGCGCCGACAGCGTGGACGACCTGGGTAAGTTCATCGTGGGCGCCATCCAGAAGGTCCCCGGCATCACCCGGACCCTCACCTGCCCCATCGTCAACATCTAGGGCGTCGCCCGACTCAGTCCCACCACAGGTCCTGGGCGACGACGCCGCGGCCGATCAAGCCCAGTTGCACCTGTGAGGTGCCCTCGACGATCGTGAGTTGGCGCGCGTCGCGGTAAAACATCTCGGTGGGGTGATCCTCCATGTACCCCGCGGCCCCGAGTAGCTGGACCGCGAGTCCCGACGCCTTCACCGCGACCTCACTGGCGTAGTACTTGGCCATGGAGAGTTGCGGCACGAATTCCTTGGTGAACTTGCCCTGGTCGGCCAGCCACGCCGCGCGGTAGGTCAGGAGACGCGCGGCCTCGATCTCGGTGGCGCACTGGGCGATCTCCCACTGGATGCCCTGAAAGTCGGCGATCGTCTGATCGAAGGCGCGACGAGTCTTGACGTACGACGTGGCGTACATCAGCGCCCCCTCGGCGAGACCGATACCGCGCGCGGCGACGATCGGCCGCATGGCGTTGAGCGACTGCATGATGAGTCGGAACCCCCCGCCCAGTACCTGCTCGGGCGCCACCTTGACCTGATCGAAGACCACGTCGGCGGTGTCGATGCCCTTGACGCCCATCTTTCGGTCCACGCGGGGTCGGCTCACCCCGGCCTGCGCGGCCTCGACGATGAAACAACCGATGTCGCGGTGGTCGCGCGACGCGGGGTCGCCGGTCTTGGCGAAGACGACGAACCAGTCGGCCTGCAGGGCCCCCGAGATCCAGCACTTGGTGCCGCTCAGCAGATAGCCC
>JAKCEC010000100.1 GCA_021841725.1 Actinomycetes bacterium
CATGTTCTCCGTCGTATTGCAACTCGCGGGAGGGTGCTATCTGTTGTACTTGGGGGTGGACGCCCTGCGCCACCGCCGTGAGCACGCCCACGCGATGGCGCAACGCGAGGCGACGCGGCCCTCACCGCGGCGCATCGTGCGCCAGGGATTCGTCGTGGGTGTCTTGAATCCCAAGTCACTCGTGTTCTTCGCCGCCGTCTTCCCTCACTTCGTCAACCGCGCGGAGGGCCGGATCACCGAGCAACTGGTGATCTTCGGACTCATCTTCAGTGTCATGGCGTTCTGCAGTGACGGCACGTGGGGGATGATCGCCGGCACCGCGCGTGAGTGGCTCGCGGGCTCACCGCTGCGATTGGTGATCCTGCGATCGATCGGGGGCTGCGTCATGTGCGCCCTGGGCGCCTTGATCGTGACCACGGCGCTCACTTCATGACCTGGCGGCGTGCCGTGGCGCGCGCACTCCCTACACTGCGGGGGACGAAGGAGTCACGATGAGTATGCACGGCGGCGCGATGGGTGGCGGCGCGCGAGCCGGGATGGCCTCGATGCGGCGTAATCGCGACATCCTGGAGCACCGGATCAAGAAGGGGACCCTGCCGCGGATGCTGACCTTCGCCCGGGTGTACCGATCGATGATCCTGGTGTTCCTCGCGGCGGTGATCCTCGACTCCATCGTCACGTCGGTGTCGCCGTTGGTGTTGCGTGACATCATCGATACGATCACCAATTCCCACGTCGCGCACCGGAGCCAGGGTCTGGTGATCGGCCTCGCGCTCCTCACGGCGTTGCTGGCCGTCATTGACGCCGGGCTCTCCTTGTTCGAACGGCGCGCGTCGGCGGTGATCGGGGAGAGCCTCATCTTCGACCTGCGCGCGCGCGTCTACGCGCACATCCAGGACATGCCGATTGCGTTCTTCTCTCGCACCCAGACCGGCGCGCTCATCAGCCGGCTCAACAACGACGTCATCGGGGCCCAGCAGGCCTTCACCGACCTGTTCTCCAACGTCGTGGGCAACGCCTTGTTGCTGGCCATCATCTTGGGGGTGATGTTCTACCTCAGCTGGCAGATCACGCTGGTCGCGCTGATCCTGCTGCCGCTGTTCTTACTTCCGGCGCGCCGCGTCGGGCGTCGATTGGGCTCACTCTTTCAGCGCGGCATGGAGCTGAACGCCGAGATGAATATGGTGATGAGCGAGCGCTTCAACGTCGCGGGCGCCATGGTCGTCAAACTCTTCGGGCGACCGCGCGACGAACTCGAGTACTTCGAATCGCGCGCGGGCCAGGTCCGCGACATCGGAATCCGTCAGGCGACCTACCAGCGATTCTTCTTCGTCGCCCTCTCGCTCACCGCGTCGTTGGCGACGGCGTTCGCCTACGGCTTTGGGGGAGTGGCCGTCCTGCACGGCACCTTGGCGGTCGGCACGGTGGTGGCCCTGACGGCGTACCTGACCCGACTCTACGGGCCCCTCACCCAGCTCTCGAATCTCAACGTGGACTACATGTCCGCGATGGTCAGCTTCGAACGGCTCTTCGAGGTGCTGGACCTCGAGCCCATGATTAGGGAGTCACCCGACGCCCGGGCGATCCCCGAGGGCCCCGCCACGTTGCGGTTCTCGCACGTGGACTTCGAGTACCCCGGGGCCGAGGAGGTGTCCCTGGCGTCACTCGAGTCGGTGGCGGTGCTCGAACGCGTGGAACGCACGGCGGTGCTGCACGACGTGGACTTCGAGGTCGCGCCGGGCACGATGACCGCGCTGGTGGGCCCGTCGGGGGCCGGCAAGACGACGATGTCGCTCCTGGTGTCGCGCCTCTACGACGTGACCGGCGGCGCGGTGAGCATCAACGGCGTCGACGTCCGTGACGCGACCTCGGCCTCGCTCACCGCGCTGGTGGGCGTCGTCACCCAGGACCCCCACCTCTTTCACGACACGTTGCGCGCCAACCTGCTCTTCGCGCGGCCCGACGCGAGTGACGAGGAGATCGCGGTGGCCCTGCGGGCCGCGCAGATCGCCTCGCTGGTGGCGAGTCTGCCGCTGGGCCTGGACACCGTCGTGGGGGAGCGGGGTTACCGCCTGAGCGGCGGGGAGAAGCAGCGCGTGGCCCTCGCGCGCCTGCTGCTCAAGGCACCGCGACTCGTCGTCTTGGACGAGGCGACGGCGCACCTCGACAACGAGAGCGAGGCGGCGGTGCAACGCGCCCTCGAACAGACGATGGCGCAGCGGACGTCACTGGTGATCGCGCACCGCCTCTCCACCATCCGTAACGCGGACCAGATTCTGGTCATCGACGCGGGGCGCATCGTCCAACGCGGCACCCACGAAGAGCTCCTGGCCCGCGGCGGCCTCTACCGAAACCTGTACGAGACGCAGTTCGCGCCCCAGGCGTCAGCCCATGGCGTGGGCGCCCCCGTCGACGTGGATGACCGACGCGGTGGTGGCGCGTAACAGGGGCGACAAGAGGGCGACGGCGGTGTCGGCGACGGCCGCGGAGTCGTTGACGTCCCAGCCCAGCGGGGCGCGGTCCGCCCAGGTGTCCTCGAAGACCTCGAAACCCGGGATCGACTTGGCCGCCATCGTGCGGATGGGACCCGCGGCCAGCATGTTCACGCGGATCCGATCGGCGCCGACCTCGCGGGCCAGGTACCGTCCCAGCGACTCCAGCGCCGCTTTCATCACCCCCATCCAGTCGTACATGGGGTAGGCCCGCGAGGCGTCGAAGTCCAACGCGATGACCGAGGCGCCGCCGAGGGCCTCGGCGCGCTGCAGGAGCGGGCGGAAGGTCCCCACCAGGGCGGCCAGGGAGTACGTCGAGATGTTCATCGCGGTGGCGACATCGTCGAAGGGTGCCACGAACATTCCCTTGCCGAGGCAGCTCTGGGGCGCGAAACCAATGGCGTGGACCAATCCGTCGAGGCGTCCGAAGCGGTCCTGGACCGCCGTGGCCGCCGCCGCCAGTTGCGCCGGATCAGTGACGTCGAGCTCCACCACCTCGCCGACCTCACCCCACTCGTCCAATTTGCGCGCGGTTCGCTTCGTGAGCGACAGCCCCCGACCGGCTCCCGTGACGATGATGCTCGCACCCTCCTCGAGGGCGCGACGCGCGATGCCGAACGCGAGGGAATCGTCAGTCAGGACGCCAGTAATCAAGATACGGTGATTGGTCAGGATTGCCATCTTGTTAGCGTACTGAAGTTAATCCATCGAAAGGTTACCCATGAGCAACGTCGGTATTTTGGGCGGAACCGGTCCCGCGGGACAGGGCGTCGCCGTGCGTCTGGCGAGCGCGGGCTTCGACGTCATCTTGGGTTCGCGCGACGCGCAGCGCGCGAGCGACGTCGCGGCCACGCTGGTGCCGCGCGGCGCGGGCGCCATCACCGGGGCCGGCAACGAGGGGGCCGCGCAGTGTGACGTCGTCGTGGTGGCGACACCCTGGGACTCGGCGGTGGCTACGGTGAGCGCCCTGAAGGACGCACTGGCCGACAAGGTCGTCGTGTCGATGGTGAACGCGCTAGCGCGCGAGGGCCGTGAACTGGTGCCCCTATACCCACCGCGGGGTTCCATGGCCCTGCAGCTCGCGCACGCGTTGCCGGCGTCGCGGGTGGTCGGTGCGTTTCACCACCTTCCGGCGTCGGAGATGCTCAACCTCGACAGTGGACTGGAGGCCGACGTGGTGATCTTCGGTGATCACGCGGCGTCGCGCGACCAGGTGGCCGCGATGGTCGAGGCGATGCCGGGACTGCGTGCGGTAGTGGCGGGGTCGATGTCCCTGGCCTCGGCGGTCGAGGCGTTCACCGCGGTGTGTATCTCGATCAACATCCGCCACAAGGCCCACAGTTACGTCAAGCTGGCCGGTCTGCCGCGCTGATGCGCCTCTTCGACACCGCCCGCCGGGGGATCTTCGAGATGGCACCGGGCCCGGTCGTCTCACTCTACAGTTGCGGCATCACGCCCTACGACGCGGCGCACCTGGGTCACGCCTTCGTCTACCTGACCTTCGACGTCCTCCAGCGCCGCTTGCGCGACGCGGGTCACGACACGCACTGCGTGCGCAACGTGACCGACGTGGACGACGACATCTTGCGCAAGGCGCGCCACCTCGGTGTGAACTACCTGGACCTGGCCGCGCGCGAGATGGCCAAATTCGAGCGCGATATGCGACTCATCAATCTCCTGCCGGTGCACGCCGAGCCCCGGGCCACGAGTGCCATCCCCGAGATCTTGACCATGATCGGCGAACTCGTCGAGTCGGGCCACGCGTATCAGGTCGAGGGGTGGGTCTACTTCGAGGCGTCCACATTCGAACGCTTCGGGCAAGTAAGTCACGAGAGCCGCCTCGCGATGATCGAGTTAGCCGCCATCCACGGAGGCAATCCCGAGGACGCGCGCAAGCGCGACCCCCTGGACTTCGTGCTGTGGCAACCCTCACTGGAGGACGAGCCCGCGTGGGAGTCGCGCTGGGGGGCCGGACGACCGGGCTGGCATATCGAGTGTTCGGCGCTCGCGCGACGTGAGTTGGGTGACACCATCGACGTCCACGGCGGCGGTCGTGACTTGGCGTTCCCGCACCACGAGTGCGAAGCGGCGCAGAGCGAATCCGTGACCGGCCAACCCTTTGTGCGTTTCTGGGCGCACGTCGGACTCGTGGGGCTCGACGGGACCAAGATGTCGAAATCCTTAGGAAACCTGGTCTTCGTCTCGGACCTCGCGCAGCGCACGGAACCCGCGGCGGTGCGATTGGCACTTTTGGACCAGCACTACCGCCAGGACTGGGAGTGGCGCGAGGAGCTCCTGAGCCAGGCGCAGTCACGACTGGCCACCTGGCGCTCGACCTTGAACGGCCGCGCCAGTTCGGTGCTACAGGACGTGCGCGACGCACTCGACGACGATCTCAACTGCCCGGGCGCCCTCGACGCGGTCGACGCGGCGGCCCACGCCGGTGCGACCGTCGCCCCGGCGGCGGCCTTGCTCGGCATTACGCTGTAGGCGAGGAAAGGCATTATGTCGGTCATTGAAATCCATCTTCCAGACGGCAGTACGCGCTCGCTCGACGAGGGCTCCACGGCCCGCGACCTGGCCGCGGCCATCGGCCCGCGACTCCTCAAGGACGCCCTGGCGGCCCAGGTCAACGGCGAATTAACCGACCTGACGAGGCAATTGCACGACGGCGACGTCGTCGCCATCGTGACGCCCCCCAGCGACCTCGGTCGAGAGGTACTACGTCACTCGACCGCGCACGTGCTCGCTCAGGCCGTCCTTCGCCTCTGGCCCGGCGCGCACTACGCCATCGGCCCCGCGATTCGCGACGGTTTCTACTACGACTTCGAGTTACCCCACGGCGCGCGCTTCAGCGACGACGACCTGTCGCGGATTGACGACGCGATGCGCGCCATCGTGGCCGAGGACCAACCCTTCCTGCGCGCCGAGTATTCCTTC
>JAKCEC010000101.1 GCA_021841725.1 Actinomycetes bacterium
GGTGTCGCTGGACGAACGCCTCGAGGTCGGGGGCCAGGGCGACGAATTGATCGGTGTGGCCCGTCACGCTCACCACCAGCGCGGTGCCGTCGCGCGTCGGCGCCACGCGGCCCAGCGGAGGGCGCACCACCACGATCTCGGGTCGCTCCAGCCCCAGCTCGGTCATCACCTCGTGACGCGCCGCGCGACTCGACACCACCAGCATCGCGCCGCGGGTCACCGCGCGCTGCAATTGCGCCACGCGCGATCGCGAGTTTTCCTCGCGCAGGGGGCGCAGGTCATCCACCGTGATCAGCAGCGGGACGCGGCGCGTGGGCGGCGTCGCGCGACCCGCCACGTGGATCACGTCCAGTGATCCGAGCATCGAGTCGAGCGGTCGTCCGCGACTGTGACGCCACCACCGCGACCAGAAGGCGCGAAGAGGAAGGCGCGTCTCCTCGGGCGACTGGCGCGGCGACATGGTGCGGAAACGACAGAGCGCGAGGTCACCGCGCTCGTCGAGGGCCGCCGCGAGATCGACCATCGAACTCCTCATCGATTCGAGCGACCCGTCCAAATCGAGCCCCACCCGCAGCAGGGGGGAACTCACGGGGCCGTCGCCATGCGGCGCACGTCCGACGTCCAGGTCGGCCAGAGGTCGTGGGCCCACGGGCCGAAGGGGACCGTGCTGGTCGCCACGACGCAGATTCCCTCCTCCACGTTGGCCAACAGCAGCGCCCCGCTTCGTCCGAAGTGGCCGAAGGAATTGGCGGGCCACTCCCCCATCCAGTGCTTCTTGTCACCGCGCACCTCCACCCCCAGCCCCCAGGGGCAGGGGGTGAAGCGCCCGAATCCCGGGACGATACCCGCGAGAGCCGGCTCGAACACCTCGAGCACCGCGTCGCGACGACGCGACGGCAGCGTCGTCGGTACGACCCACTCTCGCGCGAAGCGCGACAGGTCGCGCGTCGATCCCACGACGCCCTCCGCCGCGCGGGTCCCCACCCGCGTCGAGTCGAGGGCCAGGGGTTGGACCACCCGTCGCTCGAGCCACTGCGCGGTGCTCGCGCCCTCGGCGAGATGGGCGGCGGCCAGGTCGATGCCGTAGTTCGAATAGATCCGCTTGGTCCCGGGCGTGCTCACGGGGTCACCTCGTTCAAGTCCTAGTCCGCTGGCGTGCGCCAACAGGTGCGCCAGGGTCGACCCCGGCGGACCCAGGGCCTCGCGCAGGTCGGCGCGACCCTCTTCGACGTCGGTCGCCGCCGCCCACGCGGTCAGGAGTTTGCTCACCGACGCCCACGCCCGTGGGGCGTCGAGCTCGCCGCAGGTCGCCACGGTCCTCCACGCCCCCTCGCGCCACGCCGACACGACGACAGCCGGCTCGCCGGGCCAGGCGACAGCGAGAGACGACGGGTCCACGTCCACCAATCTACTGGGACCACCTAGAGTTTCCGGGGTGATCACAGTTCTGAGCGGCGGCGTCGGGGCCGCGCGGCTCCTTCGTGCCCTCCGACGTCACGACGAAGGGGTCGAGTTGCGCGCCGTGGTCAACGTCGCCGACGACCTGGTGATGCACGGCCTCAGCATCTGCCCCGACCTCGACACCATCATGTACACGCTGGCGGGGCTCAACAACGACGAACTCGGATGGGGGCTGGCGGGCGAGACCTGGCGGGTCATGCAGCGCCTCGGTGAACTCGGCGGAGAGGACTGGTTCGCCCTGGGCGACCTCGACCTGGGCACGCACCTCTACCGCAGCCAGCGCCTCGCGCGGGGGGCGACCAAGACCGAGGTGACCCGCGAACTCTCGACCCACTTCGGTCTCGACGTCGAGCTGCTCCCCGTGAGCGACGACCCCCTGGCCACCGAATTCGACACACCCGAGGGAACCCTCAGTTTCCAGGAATACTTCGTTCGCCACCACCACGACGTGGTGGTCCGCGCCGTGCGCGTGCGTGGCGCCCGTGACGCCCGTCTCAGCGCGGCGGCGCGCGCGGCCCTCGAAGACGCCGAACGCATCGTCATCGCCCCCTCGAACCCGCTCATCTCCATCGACCCCATCTTGCAGGTCCCCGGCGTACGCGAGATCCTCGTGCGACGTCGCGACGCGGTCCTGGCCGTCTCGCCCCTGGTGGGCGGCGCCGCCCTCAAGGGACCCGCGGACCGACTCCTGCGTGAGCTCGGTCACGAGGTGAGCGCCGTGGGGGTCGCCCGTTTCTACCAGGGCCTCGTGGGCACCATGATCATCGACGTGCTCGACGCGGCGGACGAGGACGCGGTCGCCGCCACCGGTTGCGACGTGCGCGTCACCACCACGGTGATGCGTGACGAACGTGACGCCCTGGCCCTCGCCGCCACGGTGCGACGATGAGGGAGTTGCGCATCTTCGCCCTCGAGGGCGTCGGCGAGATCGTCGCGGGTGACGACCTCGTCGGTGCCTTCCTCGACGCCCTCGACGCCCAGCGCGACGCCCTCGCGCACCACGACGTCGTCATCGTCACCTCCAAGGTCGTGTCCAAGTCCGAGGGGCGCGTCGTGGCGTTCGACGGCACGCCCGAGCACCGCGAACGACTCATCGAACAAGAATCGACGAGGATCCTGCGCCGGCGCGGACCCCTGCGCATCACCGAGACGCCCCACGGTTTCGTCAACGCCAACGCGGGAATCGACCATTCGAACACCGCGGCGGGCACCGCGGTACTGTTACCCCGGGACCCCGACCGCTCGGCGCGGCGGTTCCGCGCCGACATCGCGCGACGACGCGGCGTCGAAGTCGGGGTGATCGTGACTGACACCTTCGGTCGGACCTGGCGCAACGGCGTGAGCGACGTGGCGCTGGGCTGCGCGGGGGTCCGTCCCATCCTCGACCTGCGCGGCACGCCCGACGGGCTCGGCCGCACCCTCGAAGTGACCGAGGTCGCCATCGTCGACGAGATCGCCGCCGCGGCCAATCTGGTGCTCGCCAAGGATGCGCGAACCCCCTTCGCCCTCGTGCGGGGTCTCGACGAGGCCTACTTCGGCGACGGCTCGGTCGTGGGCGACGTGGTCCGCGCGCCGCACGGCGACCTCTTCCGTTAACTCACCCCGCCCAGGTGGACTTCGCCCGAGAGCTGGGACCCGTCGGCCACGCTCACCTCCGCACCCACGACGCAGGTCGGACCGAGCACCGACGTCGCACCGATCACGGCCCGAGGCCCGATGATGGACGACCGGATCTGTACGTTGTCGTGCACGACCGCCCCGGGCATCAAGATGACGCCGTCGAGGACCACGTTCTCGCCCACCACGCAGTCGCGATCGATGACGGCGTTCACGACGTGCGCGCTGGCGGCGACCCGACTGGTCGAGTGGCGCCACGTGGTACCCACGAGGTCGGGCAGGACGCGCTCTGAATCGCGTCCGTTCAGGACGTCGATGTTCGCCTGCAAGAACGTGGCGGGCGTGCCCGTGTCGAGCCAGTAGGCGTCGTCGACCATGGCGTAGAGCGTGCCCGCGCCGGCCAGGGCCGGGAAGATCTCGCGCTCGATGCTCACCTTGCGCCCCGCGTCGATGCGCGACACGACCGAGGGCTCCAGGACGTAGGTACCCGCGTTGATGAGATTGGAGGGCGCGTCCTCGCGCCGCGGCTTCTCCATGAAGGTCCGCACCCGGCCCCCGTCGTCGGTCACCACCACGCCGTAGCGTGACGGGTCCTCCACGGGGTGCACGGCGATGGTGCCCTCGGCACCGCTCCGGCGATGAAACGACACCAGGGCCGAGACGTCGAGGTCGGTCAGGACGTCGCCGTTCACCACCAAGAAGGTGTCGTCGATCCCGGCGTGCTCCGCGGCGAACCTGATGGCTCCCGCGGTGTCCAGGGGCTCGGGCTCCACGGCGTAGGAGATCTTCACCCCCGCGATCGAGCCGTCGGGGTACGCGCTGATGAAGTGATGGGGCAGGTACCCCAGCGACAACACCACCTCGGTGACGCCGTGCCGGGACAACATCTCGAAGACGCGTTCGATCATCGGTACGCCCACCAGGGGCAACATCTGTTTGGGCATCTCGTACGTCAAGGGACGCAGTCGAGTACCCATTCCGCCGACCAAGATGATCGACTTCAATGTCAGCCCTTCGCCGTGGTGGTGGTCGTTGCCTTGGTCGTCGTGGTAGCGGGAACGGTGGTAGTCGCCGTGGCCGCCGTCGTGGTAGTGGCCGCAGCGGCGGACGTGGTGGTGGTGGTCGCACTACTGGCCTGATAGGACACCATGGCATTCACCGTCGCGGTGCTCGGGGGCAAGGGGGTAACACCCTTGGGCACGAAGGCCATGGTGACGCGCATGTCTTGGGCGAATTTGATCGACGACGGGTTGGTGGTCAGCGTCGGCTTGGTCTGGCCGAACGACGTCCAGTAGGCGTATTGCACCTGACCCGCCTGGTGCGCGTACTTCGAGGTAGTCGGGCACAGCTGACCGTTGCGGTAGGTCGTCGCCGCGTTGGCCACGCCGGCGGCGTTGGGAATCGCGAGTTCACTCGAACTCGCGACCAGACCAGGGTATTCCACCGCGAACTGGCCGAGGGTGGCGTGGGCGCCCGCGTCCGCGGCCGAGACCGGCGAGACCTGGATGACGTTCGCCTGCTGGACCTTGAGGCCGTAGATGCTGTTCGGGTCGGCCTTCAGCGCGGGTAGCGGCACGCCACACACGTCGATATTCAAGGCGGCGAACCAGGTGGTGCCCACCGTGGGGGGGGTGCCCGTCGCCGCCGTGGCGGGGTGCTGGTAGTCGTAGCGCGAGAAGATGGTGGCGGCGAGGCCCACCACCACGATCATCACCAGGACCGCGTAGTAGTTGCTCGGGCGCGTCTTCTTATACGCCTTGCTGCCTCCCGAGGCTCCGACCTTACTGACCCATTTACCTGTTGCGCTCTTAGCCACGGAGGCAACGCTACTAAAAATTCGCTCCGACCTCGTCGGAACGTCGCGCCACGCCCGTAAACACCGGCGTTTTGCACCCTCACGCGCCCTGATCGCGCACCCCACTGGGTACCATGTCGTATGCGTTTGGTCTCCTGGAACATCAACGGTATTCGCGCGGTGCAGCGCAAGGGACTCTTCGCTCCCTTCGTGGCGGCGCTCTCGCCCGACGTCATCTGCCTCCAGGAGATCAAGGCCGAACAGCACCAATCCGAACACGTGCTCGAGGGCTACGAAGAGTACTGGCACTCCGCGCAGAAGAAGGGCTATTCGGGTACGGCGCTCTTTACGCGGACGACGCCCCTGAGTGTGGCGACCGGTCTCCCCGCCGCCCTCGTCAAGAAGTACTCACTCGGGCAGGACGAATTCGGCAACCCCAACGACGAAGGTCGCACCATCACCGCGGAGTTTGAAAAGTTCTACCTGGTCACGGTCTATACCCCCAACGCCAAGGGCGATCTCAGTCGGCTCCGCCAGCGTCACGAGCAGTGG
>JAKCEC010000102.1 GCA_021841725.1 Actinomycetes bacterium
CGATTCGTCGCGCTAGGCGACGAGCTCAAGTTCCTCGTGTGACGAGGTCGAGGAGAACACGTCGGCGTGCGATGCGGTGACGTCGGCGCTGCGCGAACGTGCCTGGTGACGCGAGCCCACGATGAGCGGGACGATGGCGATCGCGATGCCGATGATCGCGAAGGGGATGTTCAGCAGAAAGATGTTCATAAGTTGTCGTCGTCGGTGTGTCCCTCACACCGACTTTCCTCCTCGTCTCCATCTAACGAGTCCCAGATGAGGAGAGCATGAAGTCGCGGTGAGCCCCGGCGTAAAGTTCCGACAAAGTTCGCTAAGGAATTCCTGGTAATCGCCGGTGAGCGAGGGACTCCTTCGACGCGGGGCCGCGGCGGTCGGGACCGACCCGATGATGTGTCTCTCCTCGTGAACCTATGGAAATGACACAACCACCGGACGACCCCGAGGGGTCGTCCGGTGGTTGTGGTGGACGAGAACGTCTACTTCTTGGTGGCCCAGAAAATTTCGGCGATGGCGTCGACCTCACCCAACAACTTGTCGGCCACGGCGACGTCGTTGGTCTTCTTCGCCTCGCCAGCGGTCTTGGTGGCACTCCAGAACAGATCGTGGAGTTGGGGGTGCGCCTCGAGGTGCGCGGGCTTGAAGTAGTCGGTCCACAACACCCACAGGTGGTGCTTCACCAATTCGCTGCGCTCTTCTTTGATGAGCGTGGCGCGAACCTTGAAGTCGGCGTCGTCGGAGGCGTTGTACTTCTCCATGCACGCCTTTACCGACTGGGCCTCGATGCGGGCCTGGGCGGGGTCGTAGACACCGCAGGGCAGGTCGCAGTGCGCCGCGACGCGCAACGGGCTGTCCAGGGAGTCGAGTAGGTGATTGAAACGGGTTAGAAGCGACATGGCTTCACCTTTCGGTAGTCGGGGTCGACGAGACAATATCCTCCCGCTCAGGTTAGTCAGACGAGTGGTCTAGCGTTCACCTGCGTGAAGGCGATACTGGCGTCGCTCGTACGGCGCGTGCGCGTCGAGGGCCCCTCGATGCTCCCGACGTACCTGCCGGGCGATCTCCTGACCGCGGTCAGGAAGTGGCGCCGCGTGCGCGTGGGTGACGTGGTGGTGTTGCGCGACCCCCGCGACGAGGACCGGTGGTTGATCAAGCGGTGCGTGGCGCGCAGCGGCGCGGGGTTGGACGTGCGCGGCGACAACGTGAGCGCCAGCACCGATTCGCGCGACTTCGGACTCGTCGCGCACCGCGCGGTCCGTTATCTGGTGCTCGGGTCGGCGCCGCGGAACTCAATTCCTGAGTAGAGTAATCGGGAATTGACCACTAGGCTCGACGCGTGGCTCGTCTCGCCGTCCTGTCCTATCACACGTCGCCCCTGGCCCAGCCGGGTACGGGTGACGGCGGCGGGATGAACGTCTACGTGCGCGAACTCGCCAGCGCGATGGCGCGCCAGGGTCACGACGTGGACGTGTTCACCCGCCGCGACGCCCTCGAGCTCGCGCCCACGCAACGGGTCGAACCCGGCTTTCGCGTACACCACGTGGACGCGGGTCCCCCGCGCGCCTTGGACCGTCACGAATTAGCCGATCACGTCAAGGAGTTCACCGACCAGGTGGCGCTCTACTTCGCACACCACGGCGTGCCCGATGCCCTGCACGCGAACTACTGGTTGAGCGGACTCGCCGGTCATCGACTCAAGCACGAACTGCACGTGCCCCTGATCATGACCTTCCACACCCTCGAGCGGGTCAAGGCGGACCACTTCGAGGGTGAGTCCGAGGACCGCGCCCACCAAGAGGCGGCGATCTTCGCCTGCGCCGACGCCGTGCTGGCCAGTTGTGAAGTGGAGGCGGCTCAGTTCGTCGAGTACTACAACGCCGACCGCGCGCGGGTGCACGTCGTACCCCTGGGCGTGCAGCACGCCTTCTTCGCCCCCGGTGAACAGCGGGCCGCGCGTCAGGCCCTGGGTCGGGCCGAGGACGACACGATGCTCTTATTCGTGGGGCGGCTCCAGTCGCTCAAGGGCGTGGACCTCGCGCTGGAGACCCTGATCACCCTGCGCGGTCGTGGACGCCGCGCGAGCCTGGCCATCGTGGGTGGGCCGTCGGGGCCCGAGGGCGCGCGCACGTTGGCGCGTCTGCACGAACGTACGCGTGAGGCGGGAGTGATTGCGGACGTGAGTTTCGTCGCTCCCCAGAGTCACCAGTTGCTCTCCACGTGGATGCGCGCCGCCGACGTCACCCTGGTGCCGTCGCGCTCCGAGAGTTTCGGGCTGGTGGCCCTCGAATCGTCGGCGTGCGGCACCCCCGTCGTCGCCAGCGCGGTGGGCGGACTCTTGACGCTGGTCGACCCGGGGGTGAACGGTCAACTCATCGCGCAGCGCGACCCCGACGTCTGGGCCGACGCGGTCGACGAGGTGCTCGCGGCGAACTTCGACTCCTCGATGTCGAACTCCGCGGTGATCTTGGCCCAGCGCTACACCTGGCGATCGGCGGCGCAGTCGCTCGATACGCTGGTCCAACGTCTCGTGGCCGCCGGTCTCGTCCGGTGTTAGCGAGGTAGTCGCGTCGGCCGCCGGGCCGACCGCGGGCGCCACGGAGTTCTTGTAGCGTACGACCATGTCGTTTGAACTCGTTGTCATCGGTGGGGGCCGGATGGGCTCGGCCCTGGTCGAGGGGTTGCTGGGCGCGCGCTGGTGTGCGCCCGCCGATCTGGCCATCGTGGAGAACGCCGCTCACCGGCGCGCCCAGCTCGCGGCGCAGTTCCCCGGCGTCACCGTGCTCGCGGCACTCGAGCTCGACCACGTCGGTCCCACCACGGGCGTCGTCGTGAGTGTCAAACCCGACCACGCCGAGGGCGTGGCGCGGATCTGCGCAGTGTGCGGCGCGCGGCGCCTGCTGTCGGTGGTGGCGGGCTGGTCGACTCAGCGCATCGAGATGGCCTTTCAGGCTCCCGTCGCGGTGGTACGCGCGATGCCGAACACTCCCGTCCTCGTGCGCCGGGGGGTGAGTGCCATCGCCGGGGGGTCGCACGTGAGCGCGAGCGACCTCGACTGGGCGGAATCCATCCTGGGCGCGGTGGGCAGCGTCGTGAGGGTGAGCGAACGTGATCTCGACGCGGTCACCGGTCTCTCGGGTTCCGGGCCGGCGTATTTCTACCTGGTCGTCGAAGCCATGATTGAGGCGGGGGTGCACCAGGGTCTCTCGCGCGAGGTGTCACGGCAATTGGTGGTGGGAACCTTTGAGGGTTCGGCGGCGCTGCTGGCGTCGACGGGCCAGTCGCCCGAGGAGCTACGTTCGCAGGTCACCAGCCCCGGGGGTACCGCCGCGGCGGGGTTGCGGATGCTCGAAGGTCGCGCCGTGCGCGCCGCCTTCTTAGAGGCGGTCGCGGCCGCGGCGGAGCGATCGCGGCAATTGGGGCGCTAGTCCCTACCCGTTTCGGGGTCCGTTGACTAGCGTGAGGGCATGGTCTCACCTCGACTGCGGCCCCGAAAGTTGTCGGAGCCGACGATTTCGCGCCTGCCCGTCTACCAGCGAATCGTCGAAGGGTGGCAGCGCCGCGGTGAGACGAGTATCGATTCTCGTCAGATCAGCGAGTTGGCCGGGGTGACGGCCACCACCGTTCGCCGCGACCTCGCGGGACTGGGCTCACTGGGGACGCGCGGCTCGGGCTACGAGGTGGATCTCTTGATGCAGCGCATTGGTGAGGCCCTGGGCCACGACCGTTCCTACCAGGTGGTGGTCGTGGGTCTGGGGAACTTGGGTCGCGCCCTCGTCAACTCCACCAACTTCCTCATCCGGGGGGCCCAGTTGGCCGCACTCTACGACAGTGACCCCCGCGTCATCGGCACCGAGGTCGCCGGGCACGTGGTGCACTCCTTCGACGAGGAGCTGGTGCCGGCCACGGTCGCGGTGATCTGCGTGCCGCCCGAAGCCGCCCAGGCGGTGGCCGACAAACTCGTCGCCGCCGACGTGCACGCGATCTTGAACTTCGCGCCGCAGGTGCTCGCGGTGCCGCTGGGCACCGCCGTGCACTACGTCGACTTCTCCATCGAGTTGCAGATTCTCATGTACCACCTCAACAACGGAACCGGGCCGCTCGGTGGAGGGTTGTTGCACTCGCTGGGCATCGCCGCGACCACGCCGCTGCGAACCCCGTAGAATCGTCGGCGTGAGGCGATCAACATGGCTCTGATTGCGATCGGTCTCGACCACGAGAACGCCAGCCTGGACCTGCTCGAGCGCGCCACCGTCCTCGAGCACGAGTGGGTCAAGGTGCTGCGCACCCTGGTGAGTCACCGCAACATCCACGAGGCCGTGTTCGTGTCCACGTGTCTGCGCACCGAGGTCGTCGCCGTGATCGACCGCTTTCACGGGGCGATCGACGAAGTCACCGCGACCCTGGCGGAGGTCACCGGTCTCGACCCCCGCGAGTTCGAAGAACACTTGAGCGTCCACTTCGACCGCGGGGTGGCCAACCACCTGTTCTCGGTGGCGGCGGGACTGCGCTCGGTGGTGCCGGGCGAGTTCGAGGTGTTAGGTCAGTTGCGTCGGGCCCTCGAATTGGCGAGTGACGAACACGTGGCCGGCCCCACCCTCACCGACCTGTTCCAGAGGGCCCTCACCTCGGGTCGGCGCGTGCGCCACGAAACGGGCATCGCCCGCGGAACGACCAGCTTCGCGCACGCGGCGGTGGAGACCACCCTCGAAGCGCTCGGCGACGACGCCGCCGCCGCGACCGTGGTCGTGGTGGGGGCGGGACAACTGGCGGCGGGGGTGGCGCGGAGCCTGCTCGGCGCGTCCGAGGCGCAGCGACGAATCATTATCTGTAACCGGACCTACTCGCGCGCGGAGGAGCTGCGCGTCACGCTGAACGACGGTCGCGTCGCCGTGGCGCCCTGGGAGTTCCTCGACGACCAGGTGGCCCTGGCGCGCGCGGTGGTGGTGGCGGTCGAGGTGCCCGTCCCCCTTATCACCCGAGAGTCCTTGCGGGGTCGAACGACGCCCCTGTTGGCCGTGGACTTGGCCGTGCCGCGCGGGGTGGCGCGCGACGTGGACGCCCTGGCGGGCGTCGTGCGCATCGATATCGCCACGCTGCGCGAACGCGTCACCCGGGCACTGGACGAGCGTCGCGACGCGATCAGCGCCGCCGAGGGTATCGTGGCCGCCGACGTCGAGAAATACCTGGAGGATCAGCGCGCGCGCGGCGCGGCCGCCATCGTGTCCGACCTGCGCGCCCACTTCGATGCGTTGGTGGCTCAGGAGTTGTCGCGCCGTGCGACCGAGATCGACGCGCTCGGTGCGCCCCAGGCCGACCTGCTGCGCTCGGTGGTGCGCTCGGTGGTCGCCAAGATTGCGCATCGCCCGACGACCGCGCT
>JAKCEC010000103.1 GCA_021841725.1 Actinomycetes bacterium
TGATCGGTGACCCGAGTTTTAAGGCGGTGGAGCGTCCCCTGCTGACGCCCGAACAGATCGAGGCCAACGTCGAGGGCATCCGCGCGCAACTGACGCGCTTCCTCGACTTCTCCGCGGCCGCGGGTCCCTCGCGGGCCCTCCTGCTCAACAACGCCAGCTGGCTGACGACCATCCCCCTCACGGATTTTCTGCGCGACGTGGGGAAGCACTTCACCGTCAATCAGATGGTGGCCAAAGAGTCGGTCAGGAGTCGACTCGACCGCGACGACGTGGGACTGTCCTTCACCGAGTTCTCCTACATGCTCCTGCAGGCGTACGACTTCCTGCGCCTGCACGTCGACCACGGCTGCACGCTGCAACTCGGCGGTTCGGACCAGTGGGGCAATATCACGATGGGTACCGAATTGATCCGTAAAACAACGGGGGGCTCCGCTGCCGGACTCACCTCACCGCTGTTGCTACGACCCGACGGGACCAAGTTCGGCAAGTCCGAGTCGGGGGCCAACATCTGGCTCGACGCGGCCCTCACGTCCCCCTTCGCCATGCACCAATTCCTGCTGAACACCGAGGACGCCATGGCCCCGGCGCTCCTGCGGTTCTTTACGTTCCTCGATCACGACAGCATCCGCGAGTTGGATGCGGCCACCGCGTCGACGCCCCAGGAGCGGCGCGCTCAGCGCGCCCTGGCCCACGAAGTCGTCACCCTGGTGCACGGCGACGAGGCGGCGCGAAAGGCCCAGCGCGCCGGCGACGCGCTCTTTCAACCCTCGATCGCCGATCTCGACGAGGACACCCTGCTCAGCGTCGTAGCCGACGCCCCGTCGTCGACGATGAGCCGTCACGAACTCCTGGCCGGCGTCGAGGTCGCCGACTTGGTGGTGCGCTGCGCCCTCGCCAAGTCCAAGGGGGAGGCCCGTCGCTTTCTGGAGCAGGGCGGGGTGTACGTCAACAACGTGCGCGTCGGGGCCGAGGAACGCGTCAGCCTCGCGGCGGCCCTGCACGGTCGCTACCTGCTCGTACGCCGGGGGCGTCGAGAGTTGCACGTCGTGGTCGTGCGGTGAGTCTCTCGCGCGCCCTCGTCGGGGGTGTCGTTCTGGTCGTGGCCTCGCTCTCGCTGTCGGCGTGCGGGTCCCAGAGCGCGAGCACGGCGTTGAAGAGTTGGGCGGCGAGCGCCAACCTGGCGACCAACAACGCCCAACTCATCGCCGACGCCCGTAGCGCGTTGTCCGTCTTGCGCGACGCGCACGCCGGCGCCGCGCAACTGCACACCGTGTGCGCGGTGCTCGACGTGGAGAGCCTGCAGGCGTACGCCGCCCTGCCCTCACCCGACGACCAGACGACGCACTTGCTCTCGCGCGCCTACACCGCCCTGGGTGACGGGGCCAACGCCTGCTTCGGGGCCGCCCACTCCTCGTCGAAACGACGCGGCGCCATTGCCTACCTCAACCGCGCGGGGGCCGCGTTCTCCGAGGCCCAGGCGCGACTCAGCGCGCTCGGTGCCGCTTAGGCGGTGGCATCGCCCGGGCGCGGGCGCAGGTCGATCTCGAGGCGGAGAATTCCGTCCGCCAAGGTGGCGGTGGCGTCACCGAGCATGGCGAAGTCCTGGAAATCGACGGTCGCCGCCTGGAGGAAACGCTGACGATCGGGGCCCTCGACGGGGGGCAGTCCCCGCCGGCGTACGGCCTCGGCACGTTCACGGAAGCGCAAAATCATGTCGTCGGGGTTGAAGTCGCTCACGGGGCCATGTTAGGGGTTCGGGAGCGGGGGAGACTTGGTACAATGGTGTTCCGGCTCAGTGGTGCTGAGCCTCGGCCGCCGCCAGTTATGGACCGCGGCCAGTGAGGAGTTGACGTGAAAAAGGGCCGCCACCGTCGGTTTGTTGAAGCTCGCGAACTCAAGCGGTCCACTGGTCCGCGAGCGACGACGTGCGTCGAATGTGGCGCGGCGCCCGAGGACGTCCACGCCACGTGGTGCTTGGCCGAAGAGGACCGTTACGACGAAATCCTCGGGTCCCTCCCGCGGCCCACGTTCAGCGAAGAGGACCCGCTCGCGGCCGAGAACTAATCCCGTCGCCGTCGCACCGGGTGCGCGAGCGGCGTGCCACGCCGGGAGCGGTCGTTGAGCAGCGCCACCAGGGTCTCGTAGGAGCGTGTTCCCATGATGGCCACGAGCTCCTCCGACATCGAATCGACGACCCGCGTCGCGCCGACGAAGGCCGCGGCGTCCTCGGTGCACCACCAGTGGAAATCTGCTCCCCCGCGGCCCCAGTCGACCCGGTCCCACTGGGCGATACGCGTGACGACGTGGCCGCTGGCCAGGGTGACGTCTTCGCGGCGCAGGGGCAATTGCCAGCACACGTCGGGTTTGAGGGGGATGTAACTCTCCTGGTTGTCCATAGCCATCACGTGCAGGGCGCAGCCGGGACCTCGATGGAAATCGGGCCGGTTGAGGAAGATGCAGGCGTCGTTGACCAACCGGGTCATGGCTTCGCCATTCTTCTTGACCTTGGTGGTGCCCTTCTTCGCGCGGGACCGGAACTGCCATTGATCGGCGCTCAGGCGGGTGGCCGCTAGTTCGACGCGCTGGCGGTCCTCCTCGTCGGTGAAGTGCGCGCCGTAGCTGCAGCACCCCTGCACGAGTTCGGGGGTGGGTCCGGTCAGGACCCCCTGGCAGCCGTGGCCGAAGATGCAGGTCCAATTGCTCTCGAGGAACGTCGCGTCCACCATCCACGTACGGTCGTGGCTCTCGTCTTCGAAGCTCACCCACTCGTGGGCGTCGGGCGGTACTGGTGTCACGCACCGAACTTACCCGTTCGCGTGAATCCGAGGGCCCGTAGACTGGCGACATGACCTCAGACACGCCCTTTGACGTCCTCTCGCTGACCGACGAAGCACGTAACGTCGTCCTCGACGCCCTCGCCAATGAGGAGTTGAACGCGACCCTCGCGCTGTGGGTCGAGGTCACCGGCATCATGGGCACCGGGTATTCCTACGACCTCTACTTCTCGGACCTCGCGGAGGCGCCCGAGGGCGCGGCGGTGGGTCGCGACGGCGACGTCACCATCGTGGTCCCCGGACCCAGCGTCGACCGGTTGCGGGGCAGTCGCCTCGAGTTCGCCAGTGACGGTGGCGGCGGCCTGGTCCTGGTGAACCCGAACCACCCCTCGAGTGAGGAGATCAATCCGGGCGTGCCCCCGGAGATCTTGGCCCTGGGAATCGAGAGCGAACTGGCGCGCCTGGCGATCTCGGTACTCGACAACGAGGTCAATCCCTCGATCGCCTCGCACGGGGGGCGCGCGGACCTGGTGGCGATGGACGACGAGCACCAGGTCGCCTACATCAAGATGTCCGGCGGGTGTCAAGGGTGTTCGATGAGTCGCATGACGTTGTCCCAGGGCATCGAGACCGCGCTACGCGCCGCCATCCCCGCTTTGCGTGACGTGCGCGACGTCACGGATCACGCCTCGGGCGTGAGCCCGTTCTACGCGGACGCACACTAGGTCCTCGCGCCACATCCTAGAATTGGGGGATGTTGCGCTTCTTGACCGCGGGCGAAAGCCACGGCCCCTCCCTGACGGTCATCGTCGAAGGTCTCCCGGCCGGAATTCCCATCACTGAGGAGCAGATCGGTGACGATCTGGCGCGCCGGCGCCTGGGGTACGGCCGCGGGCCGCGCATGCGCTTTGAGCGTGACGTGTTGCGTCTGAGCGGAGGCATCCGCCACGGTCGCACCCTCGGTTCGCCGGTGGCGATTGAGATCCTCAACTCCGAATGGCCCAAGTGGGAGCAGGAGATGTCGGCGGCGCCCGGTACCCCCAGCGACAAGTTGACGACACCGCGACCGGGTCACGCGGACCTGGTGGGGATGCAGAAGTACGCCTTCGACGACGCGCGTGACGTCCTCGAACGCGCCAGTGCGCGCGAGACCGCCGCGCGCGTGGTGGCCGGGGCCCTGGCCAAGGCGCTGTTGCGCGAGATCGGCGTGAGCGTGGTGAGCCACGTGGTGCGCATCGGGTCGGTCGCGACCCCCGAGGGTGCGCGACCCGGACCCGACGACCTGACGCGAGTGGACGAGAGCGAGGTGCGCTGCTTCGACGCGGTGAGCGCGGCGGCGATGGTCGAGGAGATCAAGGCCGCCGCCAAAGAGGGCGATTCACTCGGGGGTATCGTCGAGGTGATCGCCTACGGCGTTCCCGTGGGTCTGGGCAGTTACGTGCACTGGGATCGCAAGATGGACGGGCTGCTCGCCGGGGCGCTGATGAGTATTCAGGCGGTCAAGGCCGTGGAGATCGGCGACGGGATGCAACAAGCCTCCCAGCGCGGCTCCCTCGCCCACGACGCCATCGCCAGCGACGCCAGTTTTACGCGCGGCGGGGGCTACGTGCGAAGGAGTGATCACGCGGGCGGGCTCGAGGGCGGCATGACCTCGGGGGCACCCCTGATCGCGAAGGTCGCCATGAAGCCGCTGGCCACGCTGAACCGTCCCGTCCTCGAGACGGTCGACGTCGCGACGGGGGAATCCACGGTCTCCTTCAAAGAGCGCACCGACGTGACGGCGGTGCCCGCCCTGGGCGTGGTCACCGAGGCCATGATGGCCTGGGTGGTGGCCAGTGAGGCGCTGCGCAAGTTCGGGGGTGACTCGCGCGAGGAGTTCACGCGTAATCACGCGACCTACCTGGCGAACCTCGGCTCGACGTCGTCGGCCGCCCGGCCGGCGTAGGCGTGGCGCTCGTGGTGCTGGTGGGCCTGCCCGGATCGGGCAAGACCACCGCGGGCCGCGCTCTCGCGGCCGCCCTCGGTCGCGACTTCGTCGACACCGATGAGGTCTTCGCCCGGCGCGAACACGTGAGTGTTCAGGATTATCTGCGCGAGCACTCCGAGGCGTCCTTTCGCGAGCGAGAACTGGCGGCGCTCGCCGAGGCGTTGAGCGGCGCCGGCGTGGTCGCCACGGGCGGTGGGGTCGTCACCACGGTGGACGCCCGACGTCTCCTGGGTGACGAGCTGACCGTGTGGCTGGACTGCTCCGACGACGAATTGGCCGCTCGCGTCATCGGGGGGGACCGCCCCCTGCTCGACGCGGACCCGCTCACGCGCCTGCGCGAGTTGCGCGCCGCGCGCGGCGCGTTCTACGCCGAAGTGGCACGCCACCGCGTCGACTCGAGCGCGCAGGTCGCGGCGCTCGTCGCGCGCTTGCGGGACCTCGTCGACGCGGCGGCGGCCCCGTGAAGATTTCCGTCGCCCTGCGCGACGCACCCTACGAGGTGACCGTGGGCGCGGGGGTGCGCCACGACGTGGGCGCGTTCGTGGCCGCGCACCTGCCACGAGCTCGACTGGCGGTCCTCATCACGTCCGCGTCGATCCGCCGACAGCCGTG
>JAKCEC010000104.1 GCA_021841725.1 Actinomycetes bacterium
ATACCTCACTCGCTGGTCGGCCCCCTGGGGCACGCCCTCGCGCACCCCGCGACACCCGACCCGCGGCGACGACGCGGGTATCGGTCACGCGAGGGGGTGCGTGGGGGAGACTGGTGGGAAACGCAAGTGGCGGAAAGGAGTCGCGGTGAGTTCACCCAAGAAGTTGGCCAAGTCGAAGGAATTCAAACTCGAGCGTCGCGCCCTCAGCCTTTCGGTCTACATGGGGATGGCCCTCGCGGTCGTCGGCATCTCCATTGGCATCATCGGTGGATCGCAGATCGTCCTGTTCGACGGGTTCTACACCTTCCTCGGTATCGGCCTGACGTGGATGGCGATGCGCGTCTCGCACCTGGTGGAGGAGGGTCCCACGATTCGCTACCCCTACGGACGCGAGGCGCTGGTGCCACTCATCATCGGGATCGAGGGGGTGGCCCTGCTCGCGACGTGCGCCTACGCGTCGTTCAACGCGGTCCTCTCGATCATCGGCGGCGGGACCGCGGTGCCCAACCGCTGGAGTTTCGCCTACGCGGTGACCGCCCTGGTGATACCGACCTTCATCTGGTGGCGGCTTCGCCGGCCGGCGCGTAAGTCCGAGTTGGTGCGCGCCGAATCGACGCAGTGGCTCGCCGGCGCGGGTCTGGGTCTGGCCATCTTGTTGGCCTTCGTCGCGGCGAGTCTGATGACCGGGACCAGCTGGGCCCTCGCGGCGCGCTACGTCGACCCCTCGCTGGTGATCGCCACGTGCCTCGTCTTCATCGTCCCCCCGGCGGGCATGGTGCGCACCACCTTCGTCGAACTCATTGAGGGAGTGCCCGACCCCGAATTGCAGGAGGCGGCGAAACTCGCGCTCGATCAGGTGGCCGCGCAGTTCTCGCTCAGCGACCGTCACATGCGCATGACCAAGATCGGTCGAAAGTTCTACGTCGAGATCGACTTCGTCGTCGAGCCCCACTGGACGGTCGCCCAATCCGACGAGGTGCGCCGCGTGCTCTTTCGCATGCTCAAGACCATCCCGCACGACCTCTGGCTGACCCTGGAGTTTACGAACGATCGTGCGCTGGTGGACTGATCCGACGCGACAGAAGCCCGCACCGGAGGTGCGGGCTTCTGTCGTCGTGGAGATGCCGGGTTACGAGCCCGGGTCCGCCTGTTTCTCAGTGATCCTTCTCCGAGCGCAGCCCGCAGGAGATTGTCGAGATCACCCCCACTGCGTGCGCCAGTGGTGATCCGTAGTTAGCTAAGTTGTCCCGGCGCCACCACTAACGAGCGTCGACGGTAAGTCCCACTTTTTTGGCACCCAGTATCTGCGCCGCGGGACCGGGCACAGGTGGACGTTGCTACCTAAGCAGCAAGAACAAGCGAAGGCTTGTCGTTTATTTTTGTTTCCGGCTCTTTTACGTGGCTCCGGAGACCACGGCTCGCTTCTCTCACCTCAACGTCAGACGTCGAATCCATTCATCCCCTCGTTAGGTCCAGCCGACGTGGCTAGGCACCAATTCTACCGCAGTCGACTCGCGGATCATCCGAATTTTTCGGCGTTGCGGATGCTGCGGGCGATCTCGCGACTGGCGTCGCGTTCGGCGATGGCCTGGCGCTTGTCGTGCTGCTTGCGCCCCTTGGCCAGGGCGATCTCGATCTTGGCGCGACCGTCCTTGAAGTACATCTTGATCGGCACGATGGTGAGCGGCTGGGTCTTGGTCTTGTCGACCAAGCGGTCAATCTCGTGGTGGTGTACGAGCAGCTTGCGTTTACGGTCCGGGTCGTGGCTCCCGAAGCCGACGGCGAAGGACCAGGGGGGGATGTGCGACTGGAACAGCCAGAGCTCGCCGCCCTCCACGCGGGCGTAGGCCTCGGCGATCTGGGCCTTGCCCTCGCGCAGGGATTTCACCTCGGAGCCCGTGAGGACCATGCCGCACTCGAAGGTCTCAATGAGGTCGTAGTCGTGGCGCGCGCGTCGATTCGACGCGACCACGCGGTCGCCCTTCACCCCTTCGGATTTCGCCTTGTCGCGGCGTGCCTGCATCTGCTTGGCTCGAGCCATGCCTCCAGCGTATCGAGCGGCGTGCGCGCCACTTCACTAACGTGGCGACGTGCTCACCCTGACGTTCGACCAACGCGAGGCGATGGTCGCCACGTGTATCCGCGCTCTCCCCGACGAGGGCTGCGGGTTGCTGCTCGGACGCGCCGACGGCGTCGTGGTGGACGTCGTGGCCAGTGCCAACGTGGCGGCGTCGGCCAAGGTCTACGAAATAGACCCCCGGGTACTGCTGGCGACCTTTCGCCGGGCGGACGACGAGGGCCTCGAGGTCATTGGCGTCTTTCATTCGCACACGCATTCGCCGGCGTACCCCAGCGCCACCGACATCCGCCAGGCCCCCGACCCCGCGTGGCACTACGTCCTGGTCTCCCTGGCGTCGTCACCCGCCGACGTGCGCAGCTACTCGGTCGTGCAGGGCGAGGTGAGCGAAGAGGACGTCCTGGTCGAGGGGGTCACGGGCACGCGCGCGGACGATTAAAGTTGACGAGGTTAGTCAGGAATTGATTCGTCGTCGAAAGAGATCCCATGTCCGCTGTGCTACGAATTCCCACCGTCCTACGACCCGCGATGGGTGGTGAGACGACCATCTCCGTGGAGGGGACGACCATCGGCGCGGTGCTCGCGGACGTGACCGCCCGCTTCCCGGCCGTCAAGGGCCAACTGCTGAACGAGGACGGCACCCTGCACCGCTTCCTCAACGTCTACGTGAACGATGACGACGTGCGCTACCTCGGCGGGGTGGACGCGGCCGTGGCCGACACCGACGAGATCACGTTGTTGCCCGCCGTGGCCGGAGGGGCTTGGTAGTGACGCGATACGCGTCCGTCCTGGACCTCATTGGTCAGACCCCCGTGGTCGACGTGAGCGCCCTCTCACCCAAGCCCCACGTCACGATTCTGGCCAAGTTGGAGGGGCGTAATCCGGCGGGATCGGTGAAGGACCGCGTCGCGCTCTCCCTCGTCGACGCCGCCGAGGCCGAGGGGCGCCTGGTGCGCGGCGCGCCCGATCAAACCCTGATCGAACCGTCCTCGGGTAACACCGGGATCGCCCTGGCGATGGTCTGTCGCCTGCGCGGGTACCACCTCAAGGTCGTCCTACCGTCGAACGTCTCGCCCGAACGCCGTCAGTTATTGCTCGCCTGGGGGGCCGAGATCATCGATTCTCCCGGCTCCGAGGGATCCAACGGCGCCGTGCGCCTCGCGCAGCGACTAGCGGGGGAGCACCCCGAGTGGGTCTTCCTCTACCAGTACGCCAACCCCCACAATCCGCTCGCGCACTACCACGGCACCGGCCCCGAGATCCTGCGCGACGTGCCCGAGATCACCCACTTCGTGGCCGGGCTCGGGACGTCGGGGACCCTGATGGGCGTGGGGCGCTACCTCAAGGAGCACAAGCCCGGCACGCAGGTCTGGGCGATCGAGCCGCCCAGCGGTGAGATGGTCGACGGGCTGCGCAACCTCGACGACGGGTACATCCCGCCCATCTTCACGGACAACCACGGGACCGAATTGCTGGACCGCAAGGTGGTCGTGCGACCCAGGGAGTCCATTGAGTGGACCCGGCGCCTCACCGAGGTCGGTCTCTTCGTCGGCATTTCCTCGGGGGCCATCATGGCGGGCGCCGTCAAGTGCGCGTCACTGGTCCCCGACGATCAGGCGGCGACCATCGTGACCATCGCCTGCGACGACGGGTGGAAGTACCTCTCCACCGGCGCCTGGAGCGACGACATCGACGACGTCGTCGAGCGCGCGAAGAAGATCATCTACTTCTAATCGTCCCCGTCATTCTCCGCTACCGTTGTCGGTCGACGAGTCTTTGAGGAGCACCATGACGGAACTGCGTGGCGACGGGCGCACGCCCCAACAACTGCGACCCTTCACCTTCCAGCGCGACTTCACCGAGATGGCGCCGGGTTCGGTGTTGGTGAGTTTCGGTCGCACCCGCGTGCTGTGCACGGCGTCGGTACAAGAGGACGTACCGCGCTGGCTACGCGGCAGCGGTAAGGGGTGGGTCACGGCGGAGTATTCGATGCTGCCCGGTTCGACCCCCGAGCGCGCGACGCGCGAGGCGGCCAAGGGCAAGCAGTCGGGCCGCACTCAGGAGATCCAACGCTTGATCGGTCGCTCCCTGCGCACGGTGACGCGCCTGGAACTCATGCCCGAGGTGTCGATCACCGTCGACTGTGACGTCCTGCAGGCCGACGGGGGCACGCGCACGGCGTCGATCTGCGGGGGCTACGTCGCCCTGCACGACGCGTTGACGCGATTGGTGCAGCGCGGGGTGCTGGCCGAACACCCGCTCGTCGACCTGGTGGCGGCTATCTCGGTCGGCGTCATCGACGGCGTGGCGATGCTGGACCTGCCCTACGAGGAAGACAGTCGCGCCGACACCGACATGAACGTGGTGATGACCGGCGCCGGGGGTTTCGTGGAGGTCCAGGGCACGGCCGAGCAGGCCCCGTTCTCGCGCCCCGAACTCGACCGACTGCTGGACCTGGCGAGCGCGGGGATCGGCGCCATCCACGCGGCCCAGCGCGACGTGCTCGCGGTGGCGCCCAGCGCGCGCGCGTGACGACCTTCGTCCTGGCCACCGCCAATCCGCACAAGACCGAGGAGATCCGCGCCGTTCTGTCCGAACTCGGCGTCACTCTGCTCGCGCGACCCGACGACGTGCCCGAGGTCGAAGAGAACGAGGACACCCTCGAGGGTAACGCCCTCGCCAAGGCGCGCGCCCTCGTGGACGCGACGCGACACGCCGCGATCGCCGACGATACGGGGCTGTTCGTCGACGCGCTCGGCGGGCGTCCGGGGGTCTACAGTGCGCGTTACGCCGGCGAACACGCCACCTACGACGAGAACGTGACCCGGCTCCTCGCGGAGCTGAGCGAGGTCGGTGACGATCGGCGCGGCGCCGAGTTCCGCACGGTCATCTGCGTCGCCTATCCGTCGGGGCGGTGGCGCTCGGTGCAGGGGATATTGACCGGGCGCATCACGCGCGAGCGCCGGGGGATCCACGGTTTTGGCTACGACCCGGTGTTCGAGCCCCTCGAGGCCGGGGGGCGCACCCTCGCCGAGATGACGCCGCCGGAGAAGAACGCGAACTCCCATCGCGCGCGTGCGCTGCGCGCCCTGGTGGAGGAGTTACGAACGTCGTCGTGAGACGCCACCACCTTTAGTCTGGGGAGGTGACCCGCGCCGAAGTAGCCATGTTCCCACTGGGTATGGTTGTCTTTCCCCATCAGGTGGTCGGCTTGTGCGTCTTCGAATCGAGGTACCAGCAACTCCTC
>JAKCEC010000105.1 GCA_021841725.1 Actinomycetes bacterium
CAACGTGCGACGCGTCCGCGTCGCGCACCTCGCGACGGCGAGGGCGTCGGACGCGACGAACTGTACGGCGTCGACGACGCTCACCCTCACCGTGGACGGTCCGACCCGCGCGATCGTCGTGGGGGCACCCGCGACGGGAGGCGACGGGGTCTTTAGTGCCAGTGTGACCGCGCCGACGCCCTTTGAGATGCCCCCGGTGAGTGACGGGGTGTCGAGCGACACCTTCACCTATTCACTCACGGGGAGCGATTCGGCGGGGTGCGCGACGTCGACCGACGCGGCGACGTTCACCTATCAGCGCGTCGGGTCTTGCGCCGTGCTCATCACGGCGGTCCCCGCCACGAGCGATTCCGACGGCGACCCCGGCGACGGAACAACGACCGCGACCGCGACCCTGAACTTGGTGGTACTGGCCCACGCCCAGACGATCTCACTGAGTTCAGCGACGGTGAACTTCGGCGCCACGCACCAGCTCACGGCGACGGGATTTCTCGGCCCCGGAACGATCACCTACGACGTGCTCGAGCGCGGCACGGCGAGCGGCTGTCAGATCAACGGCGCCCACGAGGTGAGGGCGAGCACCGTGGGCACGTGCCTCGTGCAGGTCCACATCGGCGCCGACGGTACCTACGCCGCCGCGACGTCGAACGTCGCGACCGTTGACTTTCTGGTCGTTACCCAGTCGCTCAGCCTGTCCTCAGGGCGCGTCAAGTTCGCCGGGTCCTGGCCCCTGCACGCATTCGGCTACCACGGCGACGCGGCGGTGACCTACCGCGTCGTCGGGGCCACGGCGACGGGCTGTTCCATCGACGCGGCGAACGTTCTCACGGCCGCCGGCGCCGGCACGTGTCGGGTGACGGCGTCGATGGCCGCGAAGGGGAATTATTCTTCGGCCACGTCCAACGTCGCCACGATCATCTTCGATCGCGCGCCCGTGCTACCGAAACTGGTGATCAAGAACTCGCCGGTCCCGGCTCCCCCGCGTCCGAAACTCCCGCCCACGGTGAGCATGAGCGTGGCGTCCTTCGCCGAGGGTTCCTACCTCTTGTCCGCGCCCCTCGCGGCCCAGGTCAACGCCATCGCGGCGCGGGTGTCGGCGAAGAAGTATCACGTGGTGGACCTGACGAGCTACACCGACAACGTCTTCACGCCGGCGTTCAACCTCGCCCTGAACGCGCAGCGCGCCAGCGCCGTGCGGGCGCAACTCCTGGCGGATTTGGCCGCTCGCCACGTCACCGGCGTGCGCGTGGTCGTGGTGACGACCCCCACGAGGTACGTGTTCACGTCGCGCTCGAACGTCTCGGCGACCGGGCGGGCCTACAACCGGCGCGTCGTCGCGACGCTGTTCGCGTACTAGGTGCGCCGCGTGTCGCGTTCATCCCGTCGCGGCGTCCTCGCGCGGTGGGGGTTCAGCGTGCTCGTCGCGGGGGTGACGGGGGCCCTGGGACTGGGACTCGGGGCGACGGCGTCGGCGACGGCGCGTCTGACCCCGGCCGGCACGGTGCTGGTGACGAACCTCGTGACGAACACGGTGTCCGCGATTGACCCGGGCACCGGGGTGGTGAGCCGCGTCGGGGGCGCGGGGCTGAACGGACCGTTGGGTATCGTGATCGCCCCGGACGCGCGCACCGCCTACGTGACGAATTCCCTGGGCGACACCATTTCGCCCATCGACCTGACGACGACGCCCTATCGCGTCGGTGCGCCCGTGACCGTCGGGTCGGGGCCGTCGGCCATCGCCCTCGCGCCCGACGGCACCGTGGCCTACGTGTCCAACTTCAATTCCAACACGGTGACCCCGGTGTACGTAACGGGCATGTCCGTACGCGCGGGTGCACCGATTCCCGTGGGGGCGGGTCCCTGGAGCATCGCGGTGAGTCGAGACGGACGACGCGTCATCGTGTCCAATTCCGAGGCGACCACCGTCAGCGTCATCGACGTCGCCACGCGCCACGTCGAGACGCTGTCGGTGGGCGGGCGACCCGAAGCCATCGCGGTGGCCCCCACGGGCGACGTCGCCTACGTCCTCTCGGGTGCCGACGTGGTCCCCGTCGACCTGGCGACGACGCCCGTCACTCGGGGCGCGCCCATCGTGGTCGCGAACAAGCCCGTGGGCATCGCCGTCCTGCCCTCGGGCACGGTGGCCTACACCGTCAACGCCGACAACACGGTGACGCGCCTCGACCTGGCGACGAACCCCGTGCGCGTGTCGAGTCCGGTGACCGTGGGTTCGCTCATTCAGGCCGACGGCGTGGCGATCAGTCCCAACGGACGCAGCGTCTACATCGCGAACGCGTCCAACACCGTGACGCCGGTCCACTTCAGCGCCACCGCCACCGTGGCGTCCTCGCCGATCGACGTGGGTGCGGCGACCTTCGGGGTGGCGGTCGTGCCCGACGAGGCGCCGGTCACCGTCTTCACCGCGCGCCTGGGCGTGGCCGGGCGCGTGACGACCTTCAACGCGTCCGGTTCGTACGCGCCCAACAGCGCCATCGCGTTCTACCGGTGGAACTTCGGCGACGGCGCGACGCGCACCACCACCTCACCCGTCGTGCGCTACCGCTACCCCGCGGTGGGCGACTACCGGGTCACCCTCACCGCGGTGACCACCGACGGCACGGCGGGCGTGCGCACCTTCACCGGACAGAGCGTGATCAACAACGGGTCCTCGGCGTCGCGGGTCGTGTACGTCGCGCGAGTGGCGTCGCCCCTGGAGATCAACCCGGGCGTCGGCGCCCCGGGCACCGCGGTCGTGGTTCGCGACCCCACGCTCGCCAGCACGTGTCGGCCCCTCAACATCTTCTTCGACGGGCGACTCGTCGCGCAGTCGACGCCCCGGGGCCAGGTCCTGAGCGACCCCGGCGTCGTGGTGCCCGGCGACGCGCGGGTGGGCTCGCACCTGATCTCGGTGTCGTGCTCGACGCCCGCGCACGCGGTGCTCAGCGTGCACTTCGACGTCGTGCCCCTGAGCAATCACCTCTCGGAGTTCTCGGTGGCCATGCCCAGCCCGACGACGTTGAAGAAGCACCTGGCCGCGGCGGGCTTCTTCGGGCTGCTGTTCCTCGTCTTCGGCCGCATCTTCGCCGCCGGGTTCCCCTCGGAGTGGATGGACCGCACGTACGCGAGCAATTTCGAGCGCGTGACGCGCCGGATGCGTCGCCGCTTCCCCTGGCTGTTCATCGACCACGAGAAGGAACGCTCGTTGGCGCGGCGCCTCTCGGGGGGCGCGGGGCTGCTGGCGGTCTTCATCGTGGCGGCCTCGCTGATCGACTCGTTCCTCAGTCCGGGCTTCGGATTCAATCGCACGTCGCTCTGGCTGTTCCTGGGTCAGTGCCTCGGCATCGGACTGATCACCGTCGTCTCCCAGGGCCCCATCGCCATGGTGGGCCTGCGCGAGAAGAAGACCGTGCACCTGCACGTGCTGGTGGGGGGCCTGGCCATCGCCGTCGTCTGCGTCGTCGCCTCGCGGTCCCTGGGCTTGGCCCCCGGGTACTGTTACGGGCTCATCGCCGTCTACGTCCTGCGACCTACGCCGAGTCTGGCGGCCGAGGGCCGCTACCACTTCATCTCCTCGATCGTGGTCCTCGCGGTCTCCACCGTCGCCTTCTTCCTCACGGTGCCGGTGTTCCACCTGGCGACCGGCGCGCACCCCCCGCTCTGGGCGGTCCTGATGGACCCCGCCCTCAACATGGTGTTCCTCGCGGGCTTCTCGGGGGTGGCCTTCGGCATGTTCCCCCTGCCGTTCCTGCCCGGTCACGGGGTGGCGCGCTGGAACCGCTTCGCGTGGGCCTTCCTCAGCGTGGTCGCCCTCATGGGGTACGTGGCCGTCGTGCTCTCCCCGGGTAGCGGGACGGCCCAGGAACTGCATTCGGTGGGTATCGTGCCCCTGCTGACCACGTTCGTGGCGTTCGCCGTGGCGTCGCTCGGTTTCTGGGCCTACCACGTGCGCGCCGCGAAGGCGGCGGGGGAACTGCACCACGGGGACCACGAGGACCACGAGGACCAGGAGGACTTCGAGGTCTTCGCCACCGAATAGTCGGGCGCGCTAGAGCGCCAGGGTGAAGGCCTTGAGGTGCAGCACCTCGCCCGCGGCGTCGACTTCCTCGGCGATGAAACGGTCGAGCGCGGGGGCGCGCTCGAAACCCATGCGCACGTAGAGCGACTGCGCCCGCGTCATCATCGGCGCCGAGTGCAGGATGAGGCGCGCGCAACGCTGCTCGCGGGCGCGCTCGACGCAGGTCGACACCAGCGCGCGACCCGCCCCGCGGCCCTCGAACGCCGGGTCGACCGACAGCATGCGGATACCCGCGGCGCCGGGGTCGTCGAACTCGGCCATGGCGCGGTGCGCGTCGGGCACGTAGGTCACGCCCCCCACCAGGTGGCCCTCGTCGTCGAGCGCCACGTACACCTCGGAGTCGAGCGCGCGCGAGCGCACGTCCACCAACTCCTCTTCGTAGGGGCCGAGCGGTTGGTCGCCGTTCAGGTGGCGGTAGGCCGCCAGGGTGATCGAACCCAGTGCGGCGTACTCCTCGGGATCGATCCGTCGAATCAACATCAGCGCCGAGCCTAGGACGCCGCGTCGGTGTCGCGCGTCGCCGGCGCGACCTTTAGATTCGAAGCGGACGACGCCGAGGCTGAAGGGGCGAAGATGGGTGACGATCGCGAGACGGCGATACTGGCGGGTGGGTGCTTTTGGGGGATGCAGGACCTGATCCGGCGTCGACCCGGGGTGATCAGCACCCGCGTGGGCTACAGCGGCGGTGACGTGGACCACGCGACGTACCGTCATCACGGGACCCACGCCGAGTCCCTCGAGATCGTCTTCGACCCGACGCGCACCTCGTATCGCGAGCTCCTCGAGTGGTTCTTTCAGATCCACGACCCGACCACCCCGAACCGCCAGGGTAACGACCGGGGCTCGAGTTATCGCTCGGCCATCTTCTACCTCGACGAGACGCAACGGCGCGTGGCGCTCGACACCGTCGCCGACGTGGACGCGTCGGGCCTCTGGCCCGGTCCCGTGGTGACCGAGGTGTCGCCGGCCGGCGCCTTCTGGGAGGCGGAACCCGAACACCAGGACTACCTCGAGCGCATCCCCCAGGGCTACACCTGTCACTTCGCGCGGCCCGAGTGGGTGCTCGCGCGACGCGGCGACGCGTCGAGCGCCCCGTAGGCAATTAGACCGGGGCCGCGACCCCGGCGCCTCGTCGACGCGCCACGAAGAAGGCCCGGGTCGACTCGTCGGTGGGGCGCGCTCCGCGCGTATCACTCTCTA
>JAKCEC010000106.1 GCA_021841725.1 Actinomycetes bacterium
ACCACGAGGCGTTCACCGAGTCGGCGCGGCGCCCCAACCCCGACCGCTTGCTCGACGCCTACCACCAGAGCGTCGCCACCTTGAACCTGTTGCGCGCTTTCACCACCGGTGGCTTCGCGGCCCTCACGCGCGTGCACGCGTGGAACCAGGAGTTCGTCACGAATTCGCCCGAGGGCAAGCGTTACGAGGTGCTCGCCGACGACATCGACCGGGCCCTCGCCTTCATGCGGGCCTGCGGCGTCAACCTCGACGTGGACCACGAACTATCGAGCGTGGACTTCTACACCAGTCACGAGGCGCTCATCTTGCCCTACGAGCAGGCGTTGACGCGCCAGGACTCCCTGACCGGTGACTGGTACGACTGCTCGGCGCACATGCTCTGGATCGGCGACCGCACGCGCCAGGTGGACGGGGCGCACGTGGAGTTCCTGCGCGGCGTCGCCAATCCGCTCGGTCTCAAGGTCGGTCCGAGCACCAGCGTCGAAGACCTCGTGACCCTGCACTCGCTGCTCAACCCGGACAACGTACCCGGGCGACTGACCCTGATCTCGCGGATGGGCCGCGACCGGGTGAGCGAACTACTCCCGCCCCTCGTGGAGGCCATGAAGGCGGAGGGGGCCGAGGTGTTGTGGACCTGCGACCCGATGCACGGCAACACCTTCAAGGCCAGCGGCGGACAGAAGACGCGGCGGTTCGACGACGTCCTCACCGAAGTAGCGCAGTTCTTCGCGGTGCACCAGGCCCTGGGGACCTGGCCCTCGGGGTTGCACATCGAATTGACGGGGGGCAACGTCACCGAGTGCCTCGGTGGCGGCGACCAGTTGGACGAATCGGACCTCGACACGAACTACACCTCGATCTGTGACCCCCGTCTCAACGCCTCACAGAGCCTCGACATGGCCTTTCACGTCAGTGAATTCCTTCAGCGCGCCGTGACCGCCCGCGGCGCGCGGTCGTTGTAGCGCAGCAGGCGCACGCGCCCGGCGTCGAGTTCGATCTCGGTCATCGAACAATGCTCGGTGCGTAGCAGGAGGCGTTGCGCCGCGGGTGACCCGATGGCGAGCTTGACCGCTTGCTCGATCACGCCGCCGTGGACGAACAACAGGACCTGCTCACCCGGGTGCGCCCGGCTCAAGCGCTCGAACGCCGCCACGCAGCGCTCGTAGAACCCCGTCCAGGACTCCCCCTCGGGGGCGAAGGGCTCGTCGGGGTCACGGTCCCAGTCGGGACCCCCGAAGGCCTCGATCATCTCGTCCCAGCTCATGGCGTCGGCGCGACCCGGGTGCAGTTCGCACAGGTCGCAGTCCGCCACCACCGTGGTGTGCGGGAGCGACCCCGCCACGATCGACGCGGTCTCCCTAGCGCGTTCGAGCACCGACGAATACAGCGCCGTCACGCCATCGAATTCGTGCGATGACCCGACACGCCGGGCGAGCGCGGCCGCCTGCTCGCGCCCCAGGTCGGTCAGACCCGTGCAACCGCGGGGTCCCCCCACGATGCCCGCGACGTTGCAGTGGGCTTCGCCGTGGCGCACGAGGACCAGGCGCGTCCCGCGGGGTTCGTCACCGCTGGTGCGAAATCCGGGTGGCGGTTCGATGTACATCAGTTCAGTCCTCCCACGAACGTTTCGAGTTGGCGCAGCGTACGACACTCTAAGACCGCGTCGCAGTGTGCGGCGTAGACGCTCAGTATCGAATCACCGCTGTTCCAGTAGTTCACGGGCTCGGGATTGAGCCAGTAGAGCGCCTTAACGCGATGGGCGATCTCCTCGAGCGCCTCGGCGCGCGCCGGGTGGTAATTGTTGCGGGCGTCACCCAGGATCAGCACGGTCGTGCGCCGCGTCAGCTCGGGGGCGTAGCGCTGCGCGAAGATGCTCAGGGCCCGGCCGTAGTCGCTGTGACCGTCGACCGCCACCACGTCCGCCTCGGCGCTGATACGCTCCACCGCCACGGCGGGATCGTCGGACTCCGCGAAGAGGTGCGTCACCTCGTCGAGCCCGTCGACGAAGACGAAACTTCGCACCTGGGAGAACTGACTCGAGATGGCGTGCACCAGGTGCAGGGTGAAGCGCGCGAAGGACGCCACGGATCCCGAGACGTCCGCGATGACCACGATCTCGGGCTTCGCGGGGCGCGGGGGCTTGAACCGGACGTCGATGGGCACGCCACCGGTCGAGAGCGAACTGCGCACCGTATGGCGCAGATCGACGGGGCCCCGATGACGGCGCCGGCGTCGACGCGCGAGACGCACCGCCAACTTACGGCTTAGGGGACGAAGCGCGCGTTCGAGCTGGGCCAATTCCTCGCGATTGGCGTGCATCACGTCGATGTCTTCGGGCAGGGTCTCGCGCACCGACTCGGCCAGGGCGGCGGCCCCGCGGTCCTGGACCAACTGTTCGCGGATCTCGGTGGCCACCATGGTCTTGAAGTGCTCGACGCGCTGGTGGGCGTCGTCGCTGGCGAGTCGCTCACTCAGTGCGTCGGGGTTGGCCGCGAGGCTCAGGCCCACCAGGCGCCGCTCCATCTCCTCGAGTTCGAGTTGGCGCAGCGTGCGGTAGAGGTAGTACGCGCCCCCGACCGGTCGTCCGGGCTCGACGCCGCCGTAACGCGCCACCGCCTCCGCGGCACTCTGTCGCATGGCCCGCACGTTGTTCTCGCGCAGCGCGTCGAACAATTGTTGGCCCAACTGCGCGCCGGACCGCTCGGGCGAATCGCGCGCGCCGGCGTCGCGCGCGCCGGCGTCGGGGACGAGTTCGGTGTCGACGTCACCGTCGAGACGCCGGTGGGCGAAGAACACGTCGAACGCCGTGTCGAACGCGCTGAGATGGTCACCGCTCTTGACCAGCGTGGCGCACAGCGCCGAGCGAAAGAGTGCGCGGTCGGCGACGTCGATGGTCTCGAGCGCGCGGGCCGCGTCTACGGTCTCGCTCATCGACACCGAGATACCCACGGTGCGCAACTCGCCGATGAAGGAGCTGAGCAGGTCCAGCACGCGCTAGGACGCACGCCCGAGAATCTCGCGCGTCGCCTTCTCGATGTCCGACTGGTACTTCAGGAGAATATGCAACGTCTCGACCACCAGGTCCTCACCCAGTTCGTCGCGACCCAGGATGACCAGGGTGCGGGCCCAATCGAGCGTCTCGGAGACCGACGGCGCCTTCTTAAGGTCCATCAGGCGCAGGGTCCGCACGACCTGAGAGATCTGCTCGGCCAGGGCCGTGGCGATTCCGGGGACCCGCGACAAGATGATGTCGCGTTCTCGGGCGACGTCGGGGTAGCCCACGTGCAGGTAGAGGCAACGCCGCTTGAGGGCTTCGGAGAGTTCGCGCGTGTTGTTCGACGTCAAGAACACCATGGGAATCTGGCGCGCCGTGAGCGTCCCCAATTCCGGGATTGACACTTGGTACTCCGACAGGATCTCCAGCAAGAGAGCCTCGGTCTCGAGCTCGACCCGGTCTACTTCGTCGATGAGGAGTACCACCGGCTCGCTCGCGGTAATCGCCTCGAGCAGGGGACGAGTGAGGAGGAACTCCTCGGCGAAGATATCCTCTTCGAGCTCCGACCACACTTCGGCCGACCCCTCGGGACGGCCCGCTTGGATACGCAAGAGTTGCTTGCGGTAGTTCCACTCGTAGAGGGCCTTGGACTCGTCGAGCCCCTCGTAACACTGCAGGCGGATGAGGCGCGCGCCGAGGGCATCGGCCACGGCCTTCGCGAGAGCCGTCTTACCCGTGCCCGCGGGTCCCTCGACCAGTACGGGCTTCGCCAAACGGTCGGCCAGGAACGTCACCGACGAGATGGCCTCCGAACTGAGGTAATCCTGCTGCGCCAAGCGCACGCGCAACTCCTCGGGCGACGCGAAGCGCACCGGCGCGACCTCGGCCAGTCCGAGCCGGCGGGCCAACTCTTCGCGGGGATCGAGCGCGCTCAACGGACCTGTCCGTCGCCGCGCAGCACCCATTTCAGACACGTCAGTTCGCGCAGCCCCATCGGGCCACGCGCGTGCAGTTTCTGAGTGGAGATCCCCACCTCGCCGCCCAGGCCCAACTCGCCCCCGTCGACGAACCGCGTCGAGGCGTTCACCAGCACCGCCGCCGCGTCGACGCGACGCACCCACGCGTCGGCGTGGGCATCGTCGCGGGTCACGATGGCTTCGGAGTGACCGGTGCCGTAGCGCGCGACGTGCGCAATGGCCTCGTCGAGCGAATCGACCACGCGCACCGCCAGGATGAGGTCGAGGAATTCGCGTCGGTAGTCGTCGTCGCTCGCCGGCGTCGTCCCGGGGAGCACCGCCACCGTGCGTTCGTCGCCGCGCAGTTCCACCTGCGGCACGGCGCGCGCGAGGGCGGGCAGAAAGGTCGACGCCGCCGCTCGATGGACCAATACGGTCTCGGCCGCGTTGCACACGCCGGGCCGGGAGGTCTTCGCGTTAGCCACGATGGCCACCGCCTGGTCGAGGTCCGCGCTCTCGTCAACGTAGACGTGACAGTTCCCGTCGCCGTCCAGGACGAAGGGCACGCGCGCGTGTTCGCGCATCGCGGCGATGAGACTAGGCCCACCGCGAGGGATCAGGCAATCGAGCACGTCGGTCAACTGCATGAAACGCACGGCGGCGTCGTGCGAGGGGTCCTGGACTAACGCCACCCCGTCCTCGGGAAGTCCCGCGTCCACCAACGCCGCGCGCCACAGGTCGACGATGAACTGGTTCGAACGTTGCGCCGAGGACGAACCCCTCAGGAACGCCGCGTTCCCACTGCGCACGCACAATCCCGCCACGTCGCTGGTCACGTTGGGTCGGTTCTCGTAGACCACGCCGATGACGCCCAGGGGCACGCGCAGGCGCTCGACGCGGAGGCCGTTGGGGCGCACGCTGGCGTCCACGGTCTCGAAGAGGGGGTCACGCGCGGCCGCGATATCGCGTAGGGCGTGCGCCATGGCGCCGACGCGCGGACCGGTCAGGGTGAGTCGGTCGCGTCCCGCGCCCGACTCCACGTAACTCGCCACCTCCCCCGCGTTGATCGCCAACAATTCGTCTTCGCGATGCGTGAGGGCGTCGGCCACGGCGAGCAACACGCCGACGCGCTGTTGGTCCGTGGCCAACGCCAGCGCGCGTGACGCGTCGCGAACCCGGCGGCCCTGGTCCGCGAGTGAAGAACTCATGCTGTCAGCGTACCGGAGCGCGTTACGGGCGCCGCAACAAGACGAGGTCGTCGCGGTGCACGATCACGTCGTCGCCCTCGAGGAACGACTCATCGGA
>JAKCEC010000107.1 GCA_021841725.1 Actinomycetes bacterium
GACCAGTTGGGCGAGCTGGTCGACGATCACGGGGTCGACGTGCACGCCTTCGGGCTCTCCGCCGACTTCCTCCTCAACGTGTTCCCCGGCTCCGCGCGCTTCTTCGCCATCGCGGACCGCGCCCAGGAGCTTCCCCTGACCTCCACCTGCTGGTGCGGGGAGAAGGGTCGGTGCAACGCACGCGTCGTCAACGGCGTGATCGCCCGCGAGGGTCGACAGTTCGTGACGGGTGACGTCCAACACGGCGCCGTGCACTACCAGGTGCTGTGTCGTCGCCACTACCGCCTGGGTCAACTCGCCCCGGTCGACGCGGCGCGCGACTAGGGAATCAGAAGAACGCCGCGCAGAGTTCGTAGATCTCGCGGGGCACCTGGCGTTGTCCGTTGGCCACCGAGGTGAGCGGCGCCAGCACGACGTCGTTGCCCCGCACGACGGGGATCACGCCGTAGGTACCCGCCGCGACGGCGTCGTAGGCGGCCGCGCCCACCCGCGTCGCCCAGATCCGGTCGTACGCCGTGGGGCTGCCCCCGCGTTGGAGGTGCCCGAGGACGGTGGTGCGCACTTCGAAGCCACCGTGCGCGTCGATCTGGGACGCCACGAACTGACCCACGCCCCGCGTCGCGAGCCGCACCCCGCCGATCCCCTCGGTGGGGACGCCGTTGAGTTCGGTCCCGCCGAGGGTTTCGAGGTTGATGCCCTCGGCCACGACGACGATGGAGAATCCGTAGCCCTGGGTCCTTCGCGAGACCAGGTGGTCCACGATTTGGTCCATCGTGAGGGGGAATTCGGGGATCACGATCAGGTCGGCGCCGCCCGCCAGCCCTCCCATGGCCGCGACCCAGCCGGTGGCGCGACCCATGGTCTCCACCACCATCACGCGGTGGTGCGACGCGGCGGTCGTGTAGAGGCGGTCCAGGGATTCGCACACGATCGACACCGCCGTGTCGAAGCCGATGCAGTAATCCGTGTTCAGCAGGTCGTTATCGAGCGTCTTGGGGACCCCCACGACGTTGGCCCCGTGCTCGGCCAACCAATTCGAGATGCGCTGGGTCCCGTCGCCGCCGATGGCCACCAGCGCGTCCAGGTGTGTTTCCATGGCGGCCAGGACCCGGTCACGACCGCCCGCGGGGTCGTCGAGGTTGTAGCGCGCGGTACCGAGGAGGGTGCCGCCCTGGCTCAAAATTCCTATGAAATCATGGGTTTCGAGGCTCCGACCCGCGTACTCGTCGGCGAGGCCCGCCCAGCCGTTGGCGATGCCGACGACCTCGTGACCGTCGCGGGTGGCCATCTGTCCGATGGCTCGAATCGCGGCGTTGAGTCCGGGTGCGTCACCGCCAGCGGTCAGAACACCAATACGCATTAACTTCCACCTTGTAGCTCGCTTCCCCCGCGCATACCTTAGGACACTTCACCCGGGGCGCCGGTTCCGGGGGCGAACTCGCGTCGAGACGACCCCCGTCTCCGCGACGCGCGCCGGGGCCGGTCGTCGAGGTCACGAGAAGTTCATTTTTAGTTCACGTTGCCGACGCGCAGAGGTCATTTTTCCCCCGAACCGTCACGGGTCCCCTCCCTAGACTTTTTTGTGAGGACGCGAAGTACGTGGATGGTGGGTTCGCCCGGTCATCGAAGAGCGTGATGGAGACGGAGATGCTGGAGAACGCGACGACCCGGGTGGTCGACGTCGCAGTGGTCGACGGTGCGAAGGTTGCGTCGCCGGCCGAGCCCACGACGGCGGCGCTGAGCCTGCGCGACGTCGCGGTGTCCTTCAACGGTCGCACCGCGGTGCGCGGCGCGACGTTCGACATCGCGCGCCACCGGGTGACCAGTCTGATCGGCCCCTCGGGGTCGGGCAAGACCACGCTGTTGCGCGCCCTCAACCGCCTCCACGACCGCACCCCCTCGGCCAAGGTCACCGGCGAGATTCTCCTCGACGGCCACGACGTCTATCGCGGTGACATCACCCTCACCGAATTGCGCTCGCGCGTGGGCATGGTGTTCCAGCGACCCAACCCCTTTCCGACGATGTCGATCCGCGACAACGTGGTCGCGGGCCTGCGTTTTAGCGGCGTGAGGAAGAAGTCGGTCCTCGACGAGGCCCTGGAGGGCTCGCTGCGCGCGGCCGCCTTGTGGGATGAAGTGGACAATCGTCTGAAGAACAGCGCCGCAAGCCTCTCGGGCGGACAACAGCAGCGCCTGTGCATCGCGCGCGCGTTGGCCATGAACCCCGAGGTGTTGTTGATGGACGAGCCGACCTCGGCGCTCGACCCGATCGCCACCCAGCGCATCGAAGAACTGATGTCGTCGCTGAAGCAGCGGGTGACCGTCGTGATCGTCACCCACAACATGCAGCAGGCCGCGCGCATCTCCGACGACTGCGCCTTCTTGTTGATGGGCGAGGACCGGGCCGGCGAACTCGTCGAGTTCTCCAGTACCGAGAAGATCTTCAACGACCCCGCCGATGCGCGCACCCTGGACTACATCTCGGGTCGCTTCGGCTGATCGGGTAGCCTCGCGCCGTGGAGCTGGTGCTGCGCGCCCTCGAGCACGACGAGGTGGGCGCCGCCGTTGCGTTGATCGAAGAATCGACGTTGAGCCCGGGGGTCGAGGACGCGTCGCGTCGCGAGGAGTACTGGGACGCGGTCCTCGAGACGCGCCGGCGCGGCGGTGAGGTCGTGGTGGCGGTGCACGACGGCGTCGTCGTCGCGATGTGCCAGATTCTCATCTTTCGCCATTTTCAACACACCGCGGGCTGGTGCTGTGAACTCGAGAGCGTGTACGTGCGCGCCGATCACCGCGGACGCGGGGTGGGGGCGCAACTGTTAGCGCACGCCGAGGAGTACGCCCGCCGCCGCGGCTGTTACCGCGTCCAATTGGCCAGTCGCAACGAGCGCCTCGACGCCCACCGGTTCTACCGCGCCCACGGCTACGAACTGACCTCACAGGGTTTCAAAAAGGCCCTCGTCGAGTGATACTTCGCGCAGGTCACCGTCGTCGACGCTGAACACGAATCCGCGCACGTCGCGCGTGTCGACGAAGGGACTCTCGCGCAGGGTCCGCACCGTCGCGCGCACGTCGGCGTCGACGTCGGAGTAGGCACCCAGACGAAAGGGTGCGCGACTCCCGAAGGCCCCCTCCAGTTCGCCCTGGAGCGCCTCCTCCTCGAAGGCCTCGAGTCCGCAACGCGAGTGGTGGATGACCATGATCGAGCGCGTGCCCAGGAGTCGCTGACTCAGCAGCAGGGAGCGGATGGCGTCGTCGGTCGCGATGCCCCCGGCGTTGCGGATCAGGTGTACCTGGCCGAGGTCCAGGCCGAGCGCCCCGAAGAGGTCGAGTCGTGAGTCCATGCAGGTCAAGACGGCCAGTCGCAGGGCCGGTTCGGTCGCGAGTTCGCGGTGGCCGTGCCCCGCGACGTACGCGCGGTTGTGCGCCAGCAGGTCGTCGATTGTGCTCATGCTCCTATCCTAAGTAACGACGTGCGTCGTCGCGACGCACCGAGAGGAGTCCTCGTGCAACATTCCCACGACGTCCGCGCCGAACTGCGAGAACCGGCGCTCGCGCTACGCGCGCTCATCCCCGACGTGCTACGCGGATACGTCGAACTGTCGCGCGCGGCGATGGCGCCGGGCGAACTCAGTGTCGCCACCAAGGAACTCCTGGCCCTGGTGATCGCCGTCACGCGAGAGTGCGACGGGTGCATCGTGTCGCACACGCGATCGGCGGTGCGCGCGGGCGTGACCCGTCAGGCGGTGGCCGAAGCCGTCGGCGTGGCCATCATGATGAACGGGGGGCCCGCGACGGTCTTCGGGCCGCGCGCGCTGCGCGCCTTCGACGAGGCCCTCGAGGACGCCGCGCGCGCGACGCCGGCGTCCTAGGGCGGGGCACGCGGCGAGTATTTCCCGGCAGACTGGTGCGGTGAGCCAACTCAATGAACTCGAACGCGCGTCGCGACTGACGGCGCTGCGTAGCCTGCTCGACTTGATGCGCCCGGCCGTGCAGGCCGACGGGGGCGACCTGGTGCTGATTCGCGCCGACGTCGACACCGGCGTCGTCGAGGTGCAACTGCAGGGGGCGTGCTCGAGTTGCGCCATCTCGTCGGATACGTTGCAGGGCGGCGTCACCAGGATCTTGATGGACCGACTGACGTGGGTCACCGAGGTGATCGGCGGTCTCGACGACACCCTCGACCCCGAGGAGTCGGCGTCCCTGGGCGCCGGGGGCTACGTACCGCGGTACCGCGAGATCTGAGTCGCGCCCGGTTCCGTGCCCGGCGACGTCACCGGCGCGTTCGCACTACCCACTACCTTGGAGTTCACCATGAGTTCCGCCTCGTCACTCGCGCCGCGCCCGCTCAGCCCGGGCACGGCGCGCGTCGTGGAGGAGATGGTGGTGATGCTGGGGGAGATGGACCTGCACGAAGTGCACGCGGGGGACCTGGCGCGGCGTGCGGGGGTCGCCATCCCGACCGTCTACTACAACTTTCGATCGATGGCCGACATCATCGTGGAGGCGACGGTGATCATGTTGCACCGCTTCGTCGACCCGTTCTTCGACGCGTTGCACGAGATGTCGAGGACGCTCGACGACGGTGACGCGGCGCGCTTTCGCGTCGCGAGCGGTCGCTTCCTCGATCACTGCTGGTCGCGCGAGGTCAACGAGGAGGTCCACCGTCTCGCGCCCCTCATCGCGCACGTTCGCCAGGTCGCGCCCCGGGACGTTCGCCTGCGCGAGATCCAGGCGCGCGAAGTCGGCCTGCTCGTCGACGCCCTGCGCGCGGCCCAGTCCCGGGGATGGATTAGCCCCGACGATGACGCGACGGCCTTCGCCGTCGTGCACTACACCTGCGTGCTCGCGCAAGCCGTGTTCTGGCACCCGGCGTTCGGGCGCCTGACCACGATCGATTTCTCGGGCCCGGTGGGTCGACTGCGCTACCAGACGCGCCTGCACGACGACATTCGCGAGTTCCCCGTCCGCGACCTCGAACCCGACGCGCGCTGAGACGCCGCCGGCCGCCCGCGCGCCGGGGGTGGCGGGGATCACCGTCCTCCCCTATAATTTAGTTAGGTGAACTAAATGGATGAGACACTGACCGACCTCGCGACCCGATTACGGCGCAGCGTGATGCGCCTGAGCCGGCGTCTGCGTCTCTCGGCGGCCGGTTCGTGGTCCCCCGTCCAGACCTCGATCCTGAGCTGGCTCGACCAGTACGAGAGCCTCACGCTGGGCGAACTGGCCGCGTTCGAGCAGGTTCG
>JAKCEC010000108.1 GCA_021841725.1 Actinomycetes bacterium
GCCGGTCGTCGGGTGCCTGACGCCCGCGGTGCCTGACGCCCGCGCGCGTCGACTAGTCGTGGCGGTCGCGGTCGAATTGGCGCTGCGCGAAGAGGGCGGCTTCCGTGCGCCGCTGAAAGCCCAGTTTGGCCAGGAGATTCGACACGTAATTCTTCACCGTCTTCTCGGCGAGGAACATGACCTCGCCGATCTCACGATTGGACAGCCCCTCCGAGAGGAGTTCGAGGATGCGGCGCTCCTGCGCGCTGAGCGACTCCAAGCGCATGTCTTCGGTGATCTGGCGACGAAGCCGCTCGCGCGCGCGTTCAATCTGATCGGTGGTGAGGAGCATCTCGCCCTGGGCGACCCGACGGATGGAGTTGACCAAGTCGTCGCCGCGCACGTTCTTCAAGACGTACCCCTGGGCCCCCGCCAGCACCGATGCGTTCAGGGCCTCGTTGTCGGCGAAGGACGTGAGCATGAGGCAACTCAGGTGCGGGTAATTCTCGCGCAGGCTGCGACAGAGGTCCACGCCGCTCCCGTCGGGCAGGCGCACGTCGAGCACCGCCACGTCCACCTCACTGCAGTCCAGGGCCAGCGCCGCCTCGAGGGTGCCGGCCTGCTGGGTCACCGTCAGGTCCGCGTTCGCCTCGAGGAGCTCGCGCAGCCCGCGGCGCACGATCTCGTGGTCGTCGACGAGGAGGAGTCGGATCACGTCACGCCCTCTTCAGCACAGTCCACGTCACCAGTGTGCCACGTCCCCGGCTCGACTCGACGACGCACCGTCCGCCCAGGTCGAGGGCGCGGGTCTCGAGGTTGCGCAGGCCCCGTCCGTACCCCGCGTGGTCGTCGAAGCCGACGCCGTCGTCGTGCACGCGCAGCACCAGGAAATCGCCGTCACTGCTGAGTTCCACCGTGACGTGCGTGGCCTCGGAGTGACGAACGACGTTCGAGAGGATTTCGCGCAGCGCTTGGATGGTGTGGTGGGCGCAGTGCTCGTTGACCGCCTGGGAGAGTCCGGCCTCCATCTGCAGGCGCGCCTCCACCCCGAGGCGGTTGTCCACCTCGTTGGTGAGGGCCGTGGCGCGTTGGCGCAGCGTGTCCTCGGTCGCGCGGTCCTGGTCGATCTCGAAGATCGTCGTACGGATGTCGTGGATGGTCTCGTTGAGCTCGTCCAGGGCCCGGTCCACTCGGTCGCGCGCGTCGTCGTCGAGCAACGGCAGGGCCATCTGCAGTCCCAGCCCGACCCCGAAGAGCCGCTGGATGACGGTGTCGTGGAGGTCGCGCGCCAGGCGCTCGCGCTCCTCGGCGACCGAGAGCTCGCGGAGTTCGCGGCGCAGGTTGGATTGGTCGATGACGGCGCCGGCCACGCGGCCGAACGTCTCGAGCAGGAGTTCGTCGTCGCGGTTGAACGAACCGCCGGTCAGCGGATCGGTCACGTAGAGGTTCCCCCAGACGTGCCCGTCGCGCGTGATGACGGGCACCCCCAGGAAATGGTGCATGGGGGGATGGCCCGGCGGGAATCCCGCGGACCCGGCGTGCGTGGCGAGGTCGTCGACGCGAAGCGGCGCCGCGGCGTGGATGGTCTCGCCGAGGACCCCGCGTCCGGTGGGGGGGTGGCCGATGAGCGACGCCGTCGCCTCGTCGACGCCGCACGTGATGAACTCCGAGAGGGTGGCGCCGTCGCGCGCGAGGACCCCGAGGGCGCCGTAGCGCGCCCCCACGAGTTCACTCGCGGTCGCCACGATCTGCTGGAGCAGGGTACTCAGTGACTCGTCGGTCTCCATGAGCAGCATGGCGTCGATGAGCGCGTGCAGGCGGTCGGGGTCGCGCAATTCACGAAACTTCACCTCACCACCATGACACGTGACACGTGGCTCAGTGTCGCTGTCCGACGACGACCGATAGGGGGAACGAGACCAACTGACCCCCGAAACTCACGGCGTCGCCTAGGACGTCGTCCATCGGCTCGGCGTCCGGCGAGACCTCCGCAATTCCCGACGCCACCACTGACCAGGTATGATTGTGGTCATCGATGCCGTCGATCTGCACGGTGAGGACGTCGTGACGCTGGGCGGCGAGCACGATGGAGGTGTCGGAGGAGGCGATGAGGATACGTTCGCGCTCCACGACGCGGATACGGGCGGGCAGGGCGGTCGGCAGGCAGCGCACGGACACCAGAATGCGCGCGAGCGGGGCCGTCGTGAGTCGCTCGATGCACTCCTCTCGTGTGAGGGCCGAGACGGCCGATAATTCCTCCATCCGACTAGCATGGACGTCGTTGTACGCAACGAACTAGGGCCGCCCGTCACTTTTTCACCGACCCGCCGCGTGCGAGTGGTCGCGCGCGGGGTCCGCGCGCCGACCGCTTTTGCATTCTGGGAAATATTCGGTAGAATAGTCAGCCGACCTCTTATGAGGTCAACCGTCGAGGAGTTCCGTGCTCCTTCGCGTCGTAGTGCCGCAACAAGGAGAAAGAACCTGAGTAAGCCAAAGGAAGACGCGTTCACCGTAGAGGGTACCGTCGTCGAGCCACTTCCCAACGCCATGTTCCGTGTCGAGTTAGAGAACGGGTACACCGTGCTCGCGCACAGCTCGGGCAAGATGCGCATGCACCGCATTCGTATTCTCCCCGGTGACAAGGTCCAAGTTGAGATCACGCCCTACGACATGACCCGCGGACGCATCACCTACCGCTACAAATAACTCACGTTCGAGAGAGTTCGAGAAAGAAACGACATGAAGGTTCGCGCCAGCGTCAAGACCATGTGTGAGAAGTGCAAAGTCATTCGACGTGCCGGTCACGTCCGGGTGATCTGCGAGAACCCGCGTCACAAGCAGCGCCAGGGCTAGGAGAGGAAGAATATGGCCCGTATTGCCGGAGTTGACATCCCCCGCGAAAAGCGGACGGTGATTTCACTGACCTACATCTTTGGAGTGGGACCCACCATCGCCCAGCAGATCTGCGCGGCCACGGGAGTCGACGAGTCCACCCGGGTGAAGGACCTGACCGACGCGGACGTCAACAAGCTACGTGCCTATATCGATCAGAACGTCACCGTCGAGGGTGACCTGCGACGCGACGTCGCCCAGGACATCAAGCGCAAGATGGAGATCAACTGCCTCCAGGGCATCCGCCACCGCAAGGGCCTGCCCGTTCGCGGGCAGCGCACCCGCACCAACGCTCGCACCCGCAAGGGACCCAAGCGCACCGTCGCCGGTAAGAAGAAGGTTACGAAGTAATGGCTAAGCCCACTGTCGCTCGCAAGGTCCGCAAGAAGGAGCGCAAGAACGTCGCCTTCGGGGTTGCGCACATCAAGAGTTCCTTCAACAACACCATCGTCTCGATCACCGACCCCGAGGGCAACGTCCTGTCGTGGGCCTCGTCGGGTCAGGTGGGCTTCAAGGGTTCGCGCAAGTCGACCCCCTACGCCGCCCAACTCGCCGCCGAGAAGTGTGCGCGAGCGGCCATCGAGCACGGTGTCAAGAAGGTCGACGTCCTCGTGCGCGGACCCGGTTCGGGCCGCGAGACCGCGATCCGTTCCATCGCCGCCGCCGGCATCGAGGTGGTCGCCATCAAGGACGTTACCCCGCTACCCCACAACGGTTGCCGCCCCAAGAAGCGTCGCCGAGGCTAAGGAATATCATGGCTCGTTACACAGGACCCGTTTGTCGACTCTGCCGTCGTGAGCGCACGAAGCTCTACCTCAAGGGGGAGCGTTGCCACACGATGAAGTGCCCCGTCGCCGAGAACTCCGACCGCCAGAAGCGCGCGTTCCCACCGGGGATGCACGGCAACGCCCGTCAGCGCCAGGGCTCGGAATACTTGGGCCAGCTGCGCGAGAAGCAGAAGGCGCGTCGCATCTACGGTCTGCTGGAGAAGCAGTTCCGCAACCTCTACGAAGAGGCCAGTCGTCGTCCGGGGATGACCGGTACCAACCTGTTGCAGTTCCTCGAGTTGCGTCTCGACAACGTCGCCTACCGTGCCGGTTGGGGCGCGTCGCGCGCCCAGGCGCGCCAGTTGGTGCGCCACGGTCACGTGACCGTCAACGGCAAGCGCGTCACGATCCCCTCGTACCGGGTACGCCCCGGTGAAGTGGTCGGTCTCAAGAACGTCACCCGAGAGAACTTCAACGTCGTGCGTAACCGCGACGTGCTGGACCGCCACGTGCCGGGCTGGCTGGAGACCGGTGACAACGGCTTCACGGTGACCGTGCGCGTGGTGCCCCAGCGAGAGCAGATCGACGAGTCGATCAAAGAGCAGCTCATCGTTGAGCTGTACTCGAAGTAATCGTCCCTCACCGTCTTAAGGAGTCCCCATGCTGATCATCCAACGCCCCACCATTGAAGCCCTCGGCGACGAGCTCAACCACCGCCAGTCCTTCGGCATTGGACCTCTCGACCCCGGTTTCGGCCACACGCTCGGCAACTCCCTGCGTCGCACCCTCCTGTCCTCGATCCCCGGCGCCGCCGCCACGCGCGTGAAATTCGACGCCGTGCTGCACGAATTCGGCGTCATCGAGAACGTGAAGGAAGACGTGCAGGACATCTGCCTGAACTTGAAGGACCTGCTCCTGGTCGTGCACTCCGACGAGCCGGTCGTCCTGCGTCTGGACAAGCGAGGCGAGGGACCGGTGCTCGCGTCAGACCTGTCGACGACGGCCGACGTCGAGATCTTGAACCCCGACCTGCACCTGGCGTACCTGACGAGCCCGAAGAGCGTGCTCACCTTCGACCTCACGGTCGAGCGCGGCAAGGGCTACGTGGGCGCCGAGGGCAACAAGGGGACCTCCACGATCGGGGTCATCCCGCTGGACGCGATCTTCACCCCGGTGCGTCGGGTCAGTTTCGAGATCGAGCCGGTGCGCGTCGAGCAGTCCAAGGACTTCGACCGCCTGGTGATCGAGATTGAGACGGACGGCTCGATCAGCCCGCGCGAGGCGTTGGCGTCGGCGGGCAAGACCCTGGGCACCCTGCTCGAGTTGATCGCCAACTTCGACACCGAGGCGCCCGCCTTGGAGCTGGGCGACGTGGGCACCGCCCAGGCCGCCGCCAGCGAACTCGACATCCGCATCGAGGAGTTGGGTTTGACCGAGCGCTCACGCAACTGCCTCAAGCGCGCGGGGATCAACACCATCGCCCAATTGGTCAACGCCACCGAGCGCGACCTCACCTCGATCACCAATTTCGGCCAGACGTCGCTCAAGAGATCGGA
>JAKCEC010000109.1 GCA_021841725.1 Actinomycetes bacterium
TCGCCGACGGCAAGAAGCCGGTCATCTGGGGCTTCGACGGCTCGTCCACCAACCAGGCCACCGGTCACTTCTCCGACTGCGTCCTGGTCCCGGTGTGGACCTGCAAGGACCCGCTGCGTGGCCCGAAGGACATCCTGGTCATGTGCGAGGTCCTCAACGCGGACATGACGCCGCACCCGACGAACACGCGCCACCTCGCCGCCGCCGCGGCGAAGACCTACGCCAGCTTCGAGCCGATGTTCGGCATCGAGCAGGAGTACACCTTCTTCCAGGACGGGCGCCCCTACGGATGGCCCGAGGTCGGCTACCCCGCGCCCCAGGGCCCCTACTACTGTGGCGTGGGCGGATCCAAGATGCCCGGACGCGACATCGTCGAGGCGCACACCCTCGCGTGCATCGAGGCGGGCATCGCCATCGAGGGCACCAACGCCGAAGTGATGATGGGTCAGTGGGAGTTCCAGCTAGGCGTGCTCGACACGCTGGCCATCGGAGACCAGATCTGGGTCGCGCGATGGCTCCTGCAGCGTATCGCCGAGGAGTTCGACGTCGAGGTCTCCTTCGACGCCAAGCCGATCAAGGGTGACTGGAACGGGGCGGGCGCCCACACCAACTTCTCGACCAAGCAGATGCGCGCCGAGGGCGGTTGGGACGCCATCATCGCGGGGTGTGAGGCCATTGGCACGCGCGTGAAGGAGCACATCGCGGGGTACGGCTACGGCATCGAGGACCGCCTGACCGGCGCCCACGAGACCGCGCACTACTCCAAGTTCTCCTACGGCGTCTCGGACCGCGGTTCCTCGATCCGCATCCCCGGCGCCGTCGCGCGCGAGAAGAAGGGCTACCTCGAGGACCGTCGCCCCAACGCCAACATGGACCCCTACGTCGTCACGCGCCTGATGGTCGAGACGGTCTGCGGCGCCGCCGCGGCCACCCCGGCCAAGCGCGCGGTCGCCAAGAAGGCCCCCGCGAAGAAGACGGTGGCCAAGAGGGCCGTGGCGAAGAAGGCCCCCGCCAAGAGGGCCGTCGCCGCGAAGTAACTCCTCCCCCCAGGAACGTGAGAGGGCCCGCCACCGTCTCGGTGGCGGGCCCTCTCCTTTAGACCGCCGGGGCGTCGATCGAAGAAGGTGCGAGAATGTCACATATGCAGAGCCAGGCCCAGTACGTGCTGCGAACCGTCGAGGAGCGCGGGGTGCGCTTCGTCCAGTTGTGGTTCACCGACGTCCTCGGTCGCCACAAGGCCTTCCACGTCACGCCCGCCGAACTCGAGGACGCCCTCGACCAGGGCATGACCTTCGACGGCTCGTCCATCGACGGATTCTCGCGCACCAACGAGGCGGACGTCCTGGCCCGCCCGGACCTCACGACCTTCCAACTGCTGCCGTGGTACGAGGAGGGCACCGGGATCGCGCGCGTGTTCTGCGATATCGTCAACATCGACGGCACACCCTTTGAGGGGTGTCCGCGCCAGCAACTGCGCCGCGTCCTCGATGGCGCGCGCGACCAAGGGTACAACTTCTACGTGGCGCCCGAGATCGAATACTTCTACTTCGCCGACACCGACGGGGGCCGGCCCCAGCCCCTCGACCGCGGGAGCTACTTCGACCTGACGACCGACGACGTGGCCAGCCAGCTGCGCCGGCGCACCGTCCTCACCCTCGAAGAGATGGGCATCGGCGTCGAGCACGCCCAGCACGAGGACGCGCCGGGCCAACACGAGATCGACCTGCGCTACACCGACGCGCTGACCATGGCCGACACGGTGATGTCGGTGCGGCACGTGGTCAAGGAACTGGCCCGCCAGGTCGGGGTCGCGGCGAGTTTCATGCCCAAGCCCCTCGCCGGGGTTCAGGGATCGGGGATGCACACCCACCTCTCGCTGTGGCGCGACGACAAGAACGCCTTCATCGGCGAGGGTCTCTACGGCCTGAGCGAGGTGGCCCTCAAGTTCATGGCCGGCCTCTTGCACCACGCCCCCGAGATCACCGCCGTCACCAATCAGTGGGTGAACTCCTACAAGCGCCTGATGCCCGGCGCCGAGGCCCCGGTCGGCGTGGAGTGGGCGCGCTTCAACACCGCCGCGCTGGTGCGCGTGCCCTCAGTGAAGCCCACGCGCATCGACTCCACGCGCCTCGAGTACCGTTCCCCCGACCCCGCCGCCAACCCCTACTTGGCCTTCGCGGTCATCCTGGCCGCGGGTCTGCGCGGCGTCAACGGCGACTACGCGCTGCCGGGCGAGGGCGAGCCCGTCGCCGCCCTGCCCCAGTCCCTGGGCGAGGCGGTCGACCTGATGGCCACCTCGGACCTGATGCACGAGACCATCGGCGAGCACCAGGTCGAGTGGTTCCTGCGCAACAAGCGCACGGAGTGGGACGCCTACCGCGCCCAGGTGACGCCCTACGAACTCGAAAGGTACCTGCCCCTCCTGTGAGCGACGTCGTGTTGTGCGTGCCCTCGTGCGAAGGGCCGGTGCGCAAAGCCTTCGACGTCACCGGCGTCACGCCGGTGGTGGCGGTGAGCGGTCGACTCAACGAGATCGCCACGCTCGAGCCGGCCGACGGTTTCGCCGGTGCCGTCATCAACGCGTCGGCGTTCCCCTTCACCGAAGCGATGAACCTCTGTCGCCAGCTGCGCAGTCGCGAGCGCGCCAGCGGTCCGGTCATCTTGCTCCTGGACCACTACCAGCTCGACGACCTCACCTTTCGCGAGGACCTCTTCGACGACTTCGTGGTGGGCCCCTTCGACGTGTCCGAGCTGGCGACGCGCCTTCGCCACCGGCTGCGTCGCTCGGGCAACGACACCGTCGCGCCGCGCATCGACCACGGCGGACTCTCGATGAACCTGGAGACCTACCAGGCGACCGTCGCGGGTCGGGTGATGGACCTCACCTACATGGAGTACGAGCTCCTGCGCTTCCTGGCCACCAACCCCAACCGGGTCTTCACCCGCGAGACGTTGCTCAGTCGCGTCTGGGGCTACGAGTACTACGGCGGCGCGCGCACGGTCGACGTGCACGTGCGTCGCCTGCGCGCGAAACTCGGCGAAGAGCACGCGCACCTCATTCAGACGGTGCGCTCCGTCGGGTACAAATTCGGTACCTCGGGGGAGTTCTCCGTCAGCTGAGCGGGGCGTAGGCCCAGAGTTCGACCTCGGCGCGCGCGCCGGCCATCGGGATGCCGGCGATCTGAATGGTCGAACGCGTGGGACGCGGGGCGTCGAACGCCGACGTCCACACGTCGTTGCACGCCGCGAAGTCGGCGACGTCCATCAAGAAGAGGGTGCCCTTGACCACCTGGTCCATGCGGGCCCCGTGTTCGGCGAGCAAACTTGCGGCGTTGATGAGGGCTTGACGCAACTGGTCCGCGGCGCCCCCGTCGACGAGCGTGGGGGTCGGCGCCCCCGGCACGGTACCGAGTTGACCCGAGAGGATCACGAAGTCCCCCGCCCGACGCGCGGGGGAATAGGGACCCAGTGGCGTCGACATCGTCGACTCAGCTAAAGGAGTTGCCGCAACCGCAGGTGCGGGTGGCGTTGGGGTTCGTGATGTGGAATCCCGCGCCCTGGAGCCCGTCGGCGAAGTCCAGCGTCGCCCCCGTCAACAGGTCCGCGCTGGCCGCGTCCACCGCGACCTTGACCGCGCCGAATTCGGTGACGATGTCGTCGTCGGAGAATTCGGAGTCGAAGTACATGTCGTAGTTGAACCCCGAGCACCCGCCCGGCTTCACAGCGACGCGCAGCGCCAGGGTCTCGTCGGCCGCCTCGGCCGCGATCAGCTCGGCCACCTTGGCAATGGCCGCGTCGGTCAGCGTGATGGGATCCGGGTTCTTCTTCGACAGCGTGATGGTGGTGGTCGCGTCTGACATGCAACTCCTTTGGGACGTCCTAGCTACATCGTAGCGGCGCGCGCCCGTGACGGTCACGCGCACCCGAGCCGGTAGCGTCACCCTATGGAGCCCCGTGACCTGATTTTGCAGCGCCTCGCCCGGGTGCGCGACCCCGAACTGGGGGCCAGCATCACCGAATTGGGCATGGTGGGCGAGGTTCGCGTGGTCGACCGCGTCGCCCACGTCGCCGTGGCGTTGACGACGGCGAGTTGCCCCCTGCGCTCCGACATCGAACGCGACGTGCGCGACGCCGTGCTCGAGGTCGAGGGCGTCGACGAGATCGTCGTGAGCGTAGGGGTGTTGGACCCGGCGGCCAAGGCCGCCCTGATGCGCACCGCGCGCTCCCTCGCCCAGGCGCGCGCACCCCACACCAGCATCCCCCGGCGCGCGCCCATCTACATGATCGCCTCGGGCAAGGGGGGCGTCGGCAAATCCTCCATGGCCGCCAACGTCGCGATCGCGATGGCTCAGACCGGCCTGCACGTCGGCGTCCTGGACGCCGACATCTGGGGGTTCTCGCTCGCTCGCCTCCTGGGCGTCACCGGCGACGTGGTGGTCCGCGACGCCAAGATGGCGCCCCTGGAACGACGCGTGGGGCCCGGCACCATCGCCCTGTTGTCCATGGGGCACCTGGCCGACGAGAAGCAGGCCCTGCTCTGGCGCGGGCTGATGGTGCAAAAGGCCGTGGCGCAATTCATCGAAGACGCCGATTGGTCGCGGATCGACGTCATGGTCATCGATACGCCACCGGGCACCGGCGACATCGTGATGACCCTCGCCCGACTCCTGCCCCACATGGGTCAAGTGGTGGTGACCACGCCCTCGCGCGCCGCGCAACACGTGGCGGCGCGCGCCGCCGACTTCGCGAGGAAGTCACACATCCGCGTACTGGGCGTGATCGAGAACATGAGCGGATTCGCGTGTGAGTGCGGCAAGGTCCACGCCCCGCTGGGCGTGGGGGGCGGACGAGAACTGGCCGGCGACCTCGGGGTCGAGCTCCTGGCCAAGATCCCCCTGCGCGCCGACGTGGCCGACGGCGGGGACGACGGTCTGCCGGTCGCCTGGCACGAGGACGACGAGGGACCCTTCCACGACCTCGCCCGACGTCTGCTGGCGCTCGCGCCGAGTCTCGTTCCCGCCGGGTGCACCGCGCGACTCCTCGACGCCCTCGACGAGGCCGTCCTCGACGCCTAACCGCGGCGCCGGCCCTCGTCGTCCTCGCCGGGCACCACCACCACGAGGCGTCCGTCACGCTCGACCTCAATCGGCTGGATCCGCGAGACCCGCCGCGTGGCGGCGTCCT
>JAKCEC010000003.1 GCA_021841725.1 Actinomycetes bacterium
CGACCCGTCGCGGTGCATCCGGTGATACATCGCCAGGGAGACCACGTCGCGCGGCGCGAGGTCGCCGCGCGGGTGGACGTCGCGCATCACGCGCACGCCGTCCTCGTCGACGATCCGCGCTCCGGCGCCGCGAAGCGCTTCGGTGATCAGCGGGGACTGACCCCGTCGACCCGCCAGGTAGAGGACCGTGGGGTGAAACTGGACGAACTCGAGGTCGGACACTTCGACCCCCGCCCGGACCGCCATGGCGAGACCGTCCCCGGTCACGTCGACGGGATTTGTGCAGGTCGCGTACGCCTGTGCGAACCCTCCCGTGGCCAACACCACGGCCCGAGCGGTGACGACACCACCCGCGAGGGTCCCGTCGTGAGATACGGTGGCGACGTTCACGCCGACCACCCGACCGTCGGGAGCCTGGACGAGGTTGACGCCGACGGTGTGTTCGCGCACGTCGATGCGTGACTCGCGCACGGCGGTCCCCAGTGCGCGATGAACCTCGGCGCCAATCGCGTCACCCCCCGCGTGCACGATGCGCGGGTGGGAGTGTCCCCCTTCGAGGGACAAGTCTCCCGTGTCAAAACGCGCGCCCAGGGCCGCGAGGTATCTGACCACGTCGGGCGCCGCGCCGACCAGTTCTCGAACGACCGAGGTCCGCGAGAGACCCGCGCCCGCGGCCAGCGTGTCACTGACGTGAGCGTCGTGGGTGTCGCCGGGGGCCCCCACCGCGGCCATCCCCCCCTGGGCGTAGAGGGTGCACCCGCTGGTGAGATCAGACTTGCACACCAGGGTTACCCGATGTCCGGACCGGGCGCTCTCGAGTGCGGCGGTGAGGCCCGCCGCGCCGGCGCCGATGACGACGACGTCGGTGTCCGCGCTCCACGAGACGGCAGGCGACGACACGGCACGTACGCTGACGGAGGTCATTCTCCGCCCACCGACGAGGGTCCGACGGCGATCATCGCCTCGACGGCTCGGCGGGCCCTCCGGGCGACCTCGGGATCGACGTGGACCTCCGTCGTCGCGTCACGCAGGCACCGCAGGAGGGTCTCGCGCGTCGTCATCTTCATGTAGGAGCATTCGGCCTGGGGATTAACGGGTTCCCACGTCACGCGGGGGTTGGCGCGGCGCAGTTGGTGCAGCATCCCGGTTTCGGTGGCCACCAGGACCGACGTCGCCTGCGTCGTGCGGGCCCGCGCCAGCATGCCGCCGGTCGACAGCACGTGCGTACGCTCATCGGGAAGGTCCGACGTTCCACTGAGCCACATCGTCGAGGTCGAACAGCCGCACTCGGGATGGATGAACAGCTCCGCGTCGGGCGACTCGACCATCTTGTCACGGAGCCGCTGGGGCGAGATGTCAGCGTGCACGTGACATTCGCCCATCCAGAGGTGCATGTTGGTGCGACCCGTGCTGCGCTGGACGTGCGCCCCCAGGAACTGATCGGGCAGGAACAGGACCTCTCGCTCCCGGGGCACGGCGTTCACGATGTCGACCGCGTTAGCCGACGTGCAACACACGTCCGACTCGGCCTTGACCGCCGCACTCGTATTCACGTAGGAGACCACCACGGCACCCGGGTGCTCGTCCTTCCACGAACGAAGCTGGTCGAGGTCGATGCTGTCGGCGAGCGAGCACCCCGCTCGGGGATCGGGGAGGAGGACCGTCTTCTCCGGCGACAGGATCTTCGCCGTCTCGGCCATGAAGTACACGCCGGCGAAGACGATGACGGCGTGGTCGGCGCGCGCGGCAATCCGTGACAAGCCGAGGGAGTCGCCGACGTGGTCGGCGACGTCTTGGATCTCGGGTCGCTGATAATTGTGCGCCAGGATCACCGCGTCGCGCTCGTGGGCCAGTCGGCGGATCTCCTGGGACCACGCGAGGTCGCGTTCGTCTGGTGTTGTCGTCGTCATCGGCGCCCTCTCACTGGGGATGCTCACGAGGAGGGCGCCTCGACGCCGCCCACTTCGAAACCACCAGTTCTCGCCTACGAGACGAAAACCTTGGTAGCACGATACCCTGTGCTGTGCGGTCGAGTCAACACGAGCCGGATCTCCCCCCCGACCGGGCCGGTTCACGCGCGGAGCGTCTCTTCGCCCACGAGGTACTGGCGGTCGTATTCCGGGTCAGGGGCCGCGCGCTCCATGTCCTACTGTGGCAGCGAGCGATGGCGCCCTCCGCCGGTCACTGGTCACTGCCGGGAGGACCTCTCGAGGAGTCAGAACTTCTCGGTTCGTCGCTCAGTCGACACCTGGCGCACAAAGTGGAGTTGAAGGAGATCGGATTCCTCGAACAACTCGAGACCCGATCCGACGTCACTCGGGACCCCCGGGGGCGCGTTCTGGCGACCGCGTATCTCGCCCTCGTCTCGAGCGAGTACGACCCGACCGTGCCCGGGGATACGAAATGGTGCGACGTCGAAGACCTACCCGACCTCGCCTTCGACCATCGGTCCATCATCGAGTCGGCTCGCGAGCGGCTCAGGGCCAAATTGACCTACACCAACGTCGCCTTCGCACTAGCGCCGAAAACTTTCACGGTCGCCACGTTGAAATCGATCTACGAGGCGTGTTTAGGGCACTCGGTGTCGGCCACCAACCTCCAACGGGTGTTGATTCGCCGGGGCACCATCGAGTCGACCAACGGCGTCGTAGCCTCTTCCTCATTGGGCGGTCGTCCCGCGACGCTGTATCGCTTCACTCACCATCACTTGAGGGTCACCGACCCTTTCGCGATTTTTCGTCCCCCCCACGGCGCCCCGAGCGAGAATCTCGCCCCCTCCGGTTCGCCGTCTCGGGTCGCACCTTCAACTGCCGTGCGCGGACGCGCCCATCGATAACTCGAAGTGCGGACCGTCGGTGCCCGACGGTGAACGGTCGTTGGACGAAGGTGTTGACCCCGCCACGAGGCACGCGATTCGCCCTCAACCCCGCGGACCGACGAAGTGAAGGATCCAGCCCTTGAGGACGTCGACGACGAACACGTACGCCGCGACGGTACCGAGCACCGCACCGAGGGGGGCGATTCCGACGGCGCTCATCATCACGCCCCGCGACGCGAGTGCCAGCACCACCAGCACGTCGACGCCGCTACTCAGGGCCAGCCAACGACTCGGCCGCGAATGCCAGAAGTGCTCGCGCTCGCGGACCAGGAAGATGGTGGCCTGACCGGAGATGACGAGCCACACGAAGATCACGGTCTGCATGCGCGCGACGTCCAGGTGGAGCGCCCCGGTGCCGAACCACCAGAGTCCGAAGGAGAGCAGAACCAGGGGCACGGCGAGTCCCGTGGCCAGCACCACCAATGACGCCACCCGCCACTTCTGTGGCAACTGGGGCGCGCGCACGCGGTCGGTCGCGAGTGACATGGTGGGGAAGTCGTTGGCGAGGAGCAGTAGAACCACCAGGGTGGGTGTGGTCACGAAGCGGCCGAAGACCACGAAGCCGACGCCGAGGAAGAGGGCGACCTGAAGCGTCTTGATGATCTTGTTGAGCGTGTAGGTGAGCATGCGCTGGTGGATCCGTCGGCTCACCTCGATCCCCGCCACCAGGTCTTCGAGCCCCGGGGTGGTCAAGACCAGGCTGGCCGCGGACTTCGCCACGTCCGTCGCGCTCGAGACCGCCACGCCGACTTCCGCCGTACGCAGCGCGGGCGCGTCGTTGACCCCGTCGCCGGTCATCCCCACCACGATCGACTCGCGTTGCAAACGCGCGACGAGGCGCATTTTGTCCTCGGGCAGGACCTCGGCGTAGAGGTCGCGCCACCCGTCGCGATCCCACGGGCGAACCTCCCGGGCGGCGCGAGTGGGGGGTACGTCGACGTCGTCGGTCCTCAGTTCGTCCGCCCGTGCCGACCGGGGCCCGATCCCCACGCGGGTGGCGATCGCCGCGGCCGTGGCCAGTCCGTCGCCCGTGAGCATCACCACCTGGATTCCCAGATTCCTCAACTCCGCGACGAGGTGCGCCGCGTCCTCGCGGGGCGGGTCCGCCAAGGCGACCAGTCCGACCATCTGCGGTGTCGCGTCGGGTGCGCCCTGGGCGACCCCGAGCACCCGGGCCCCCGTCGCCGCCAATTCCTCCACGCTGCGTCGCAACGCATCCTCGTCGGCTCCCGCCATCTGCCCCACCACCTGCGGCGCCCCCTTCACGGCGCGTAGCGGCCCCCCCGGGGTGTCGAGCAGGGCCTCGGATCGCTTCGTGGCCGGCTCGAAGGGTACGAAACTCCGGGTCACTCCGAGGGGCGCGAGGCGTCGCGCCGCACAGGCCGCCAGGATGGCGAGGTCGAGGGGGTCCTGGGTGGCCGCGTCACTCGCCGCGGCACTCACTCGCAGCAGCTGATCCTCGTCGAAGGGCTCGAGGGCCCGGAGCGCTTCCACGGCCAGCTGGTTCTGGGTCAGGGTCCCGGTCTTGTCGGTGCACAAGACCTCCATGCTGGCGGCCTCCTCGATGGCGGCGAGTCGCGTCACCAACACGTGGTGCTCGGACAATTCCTTGCTCCCGAGGGCGGTGGCCAGGGTGAAGGTGGCGGGGAGGGCCACCGGTATCGACGCAATCACCACGATGAGCACGAAGGGGATGAGTTGACGAAGTGGCGTGTGACGAATCAGCCCGTCCGCGACGACGACGGCCACGATCGCCAGGGCGAAGCCCATGAGCGCGCGCACGATGCCGAAGATCAATCGCTCCATGTTGCCGGGCGCGTGGGCCGAACTGAGTAACTCCGCGGTTCGCCCGTAGAAGGTCGACGTTCCCACCGCGACGACGACGCCACTGGCCTCACCCCGGAGCACCACGGACCCGGAGTAGCCGGGGTCGCCGGGCCCCGCCCCCACCGACTGGGACTCGCCGGTCAGCGCGGACTGGTCCATCTGCACGGAGCCCTCGCTCAGGCGCAGGTCCGCTGGGACGAGGTCCCCCGGGCGCACGTGTACCAAATCGCCCACGACCAGGTCACTCGCCGACACCAGCGTCCAGCGACCGTCGCGCGCGGCCCGGGCGTTCACGTTCAGTCGCTGGCGCAGAAGGTCGACGGCCGCGTGGGCGCGTCGCTCTTGACTGGCCGACAGCAGCGAATTGAAGACGAGGAGAACGGTGAATATCCCCGCCTGGACAAAGTCGGACAGGAACACTTCGAGAACGATGGTCACCTCGAGGAGCCACGGCACCGGGGCCCAGAATTTGGCGGCGACCACCGCCAGCCAGTGAGTTCGGACCTCGGGAATCGCGTTAGGGCCGTCGACTGACAGCCTCCGAGCGGCCTCGGCACTGGACAGTCCGCCGAGAGCTGTCACGACGCGACGACCCCGACCACCCGTCGCTCCCTCACCCCGTGAAACGCCCTGACCCCTCCGCGACGCGCCGGCGTCACCCGGACGATGCCACTCGAACTGGGTTCCCACCCTCGTCGAACGCTGGCGAACATTTGGCGCACATCCCCTCGCACTGGGCCTCGCGCCGCAACGGCGCGTAGAAGCGACCTCCGTAGCCACCCTAGCGAGGCGACGAGGCGTCGACCAGTGCCGTGAACCCGATGAATCGCCGAGGCACGAAAGTTGGCCACCGCCTCGGCCGAGGCAACGTCGCAGTCCCTCCCCGGGCCCGTGGCGGCGACGGAGTCTTCGCGGGCGACCACCAAGGGCCCGCGTGACACTCCGCGACGGGGACCGCCCGCGAGACGTCGGTCAATCGTGTCGTGAACGCCACCGACGAACGCCGGGGATCAGCGCACCGTTACCGGTGACGACGCGTCCGGCGAGGTCGTTCGCGTGACTCCACGGGGCGACGCTCACGGACCCCGGGGCCGTCAGCGGCGAAGTCCCCCGACGAATTCTCCGAGGCGACGAAGGCCCTCGCGCAGCTCATCGCGCGACGCCGTGTACGAAAGCCGCACGTAGCGATGTCCGTCGCGCGCGCCGAAGTCCTTGCCCGGCGTCAAGGCGACGTGGGCCTCGTCGAGCGCTCGTTCGCAAAAATCCCACGAATCCAGACCCGTCTCGCTGACGTCGAAGTACACGTAGAAGGCACCGTCGGGGGCCACGGGCACCGAGAGTCCCACGTGGGCCAGTTCTTCGAGCACCATCGCACGTCGGGAGAGCAGTTCCTCGCGTCGCTCCTCGCACACCGCGAGGGACGCCTCGTCGAAACAGGCCAGGGCCGCGTGTTGCGCGGGGGTCGACGCGCACAAGAAGTAGTTCATCGCTAATCGCTCGACGGCCGAGACGAGGTCCGCGGGAACCACGCACCAGCCCAGGCGCCACCCGGTCATGGCGAAGTACTTGGAGAAACTGTTGATCACGATGGCGTCCGGGTCGACGCTCAAGACGCTGCGGGGCGAGCGCCCCTGGTCGTCGTGATCGGCGAGGTTCAAGTAGATCTCGTCCACGATGCGCCACGCGCCACGGTCGCGCGCGAACTCGCATATCTGCGCCAACTCGTCGTAGGGAATCGACGTTCCCGTCGGATTAGCGGGTGACGCCATCATGACCGCCCGCGTCGCGGCGGTCGCCGCGTCGCGCACCAGTGAGTGAGTGAGTTGGAAACGGGTCGCCGCGGACGTCGCCACCGAGACCACTGCCCCACCGCAGGATTCGACGAGTTGGCGGTTACACGGGTAGGAGGGATCGGCCATCACCACCTCGCTCCCCGGGTCGACGGTCGCCGCCACGGACAGCAACAGCGCGGCCGAGGCGCCGGACGTGACGGCGATTCGTGCCGGTTCGACGATCACGCCGTGACGGTCACGGTAGAAATCGGAAATCGCCTGACGAAGTTCCCAGAGTCCCAGGGCGGAGGTGTAGGCGAGGGGTCGTCCGTCCATGACGTCGACCATCGCCGCGCGCACCGCGGGCGGCGCGCCGAAATCGGGCTCGCCCAGACAGAGTCGGACCACGTGATCACCCCGATCTTCGATAGCCGCGGCGCGGTCACCGAAGTCCATCGCGTAGAACGGTTCGATCTGGCGCGCGCGTTGGGACAACTCCACAGCACTACCTCCCACAGGCGTCACGGGGACTAGCGCGAAGGTTAACGCACCCTCCACGACGACACCGACGCGAGCCACGGCCCTAGTGCGCAAAGATCTCGCGCGCCTCGCGAACGGCGTAGTACAGAATCACGTACCCGGCCAGCGGGTCCGCCCACCACCACCCGAGCCGGGCGTTGAGGATGAGGCCCGTCAGGACCACGGTCGCCAGCACGCCATCGATCATGGTGACGCGGCCCTCCGCCAACAAGACGGCGTTATCCAGGGCTCGCCCCGTCGTCGCCTTGGCGACCGCGAGGGCGTACATCGCCAGCGCCGTCATCGCCGTCCACGCGATGCCCAGCGGGCTGTGGTGGGACCGAAAACCTACGAAGAGCACGACGGTGCTCTGCGCGGCCAAGTACAGGGCGAGGGCCACGAACGCCGAGCCGATCCAGCGCAGGGCTCGTCGTTGACGACGCTCGTCGACGGCCGCCAATTCCCACAGCACGACCGTCGACGCGCCGATCTCGATCACGCTGTCCACGGCGAAGCCCACGAGCGCCACGGAACGCGCCGCGAGGGCGGCGCCGGCGAGGACGAACACGCCCACCACGTTCCAGATCAGTGTCGCGTATTCGAGGCGGCGGCCGCGCCGCAACAGGTGTCCCTCCCGAGGGCGGAGTCGGTCGTGCGGCACCGCACCAGCATAGGAAAATCGCGATCAACGGCCGTGTGAACACCGCGTCACCCCACGCTCACGTGGCCGCGGCGTGACGGTGGGCGTAGCGCGCGGGTGGCGAACCCCGTCGACACACCCCGCACGAGGATTACGGCGCCGTTCGAGACCGCCGGCGTCAGTCCCGCGACGGCGCCCCCACACCGGGTAAACGGCGCGCCCAGCGCCAGAGTGCGAGGTCGTAGACCCCCTTGACCACCCCCGCCACGAGCAGAGGGGCGCCGAGACTGATCGACTGCAGAACCCCACCCAGCAACGGGGCGAAGGGGCGCACCGAATAGCGAGCGGCGTTCGTGACGGCGGCCGCGGCGGTGCGTTCCTGGGGCGTGACAATCGTCATGATCAGGGCTTGACGCGTGGGCGTATCCATCTGCGACGTCGTGGTGCGCACCAGCAGGAGAGTCGCCGCCACCGCGAAGTTGGGGGCGAACACCATGGACGCCATGACCACGTTGCTCGGCAGGTGCGTCCAGACCATGGTCGGCACCAGACCGAAGCGCCGGGCCACCCGGGGCGCGATCATCACCGACACCGCCTGCAACACCGAGACACTGAAGAACAACCACCCCAGCGTCGCGAGGGACACGTGGTAGCGCGACGACATGTAGTAGGAGAGGAAGCCGGTGGTGACGAGTCCGCCACCGGCTGCGTCCACGGCGAAGAGACGCGCGACGCGGTGCACGACGGTTCGCGAGGGTCCCAGTTTCGTACGCAGCGGCCGAATCCGTTGGCCGTCCACGCCCTCGGTGTGCGGCGCCTCCACCGACGCGGAGAGGCGCCCGGCGCACAGGGCCCCCCCGAGACCCACGGGCACCAGCACCACGAAGAGCCACGCGTGGTTCGTGGTCGGCGCCGCCACCCCCGCCACCCCCGCGCCCAGGGCGCCCAGTGCCCCGAAAGCCGCGCCCGCCGCGTTGTACCACCCGTACACGCGACCGGTCCCCGCGTCGTCGCCGGCCAGCATCACCTGCTCCAAGGTGCTCGCCGCACCGTTGTCCACCACGTCCGTCGACAGGGTTCCGGTGGCGGCGACCAGGAAGAACAACCACAGCGGCGGATTGGTCGCCACCACTGCGCCCACGAGCGCGACACCCACGAAGAAGAGGGCGTACGAGCGACGGCGACCGAAGCGATCCGCTACCGCCCCCACCACGAGCGACGCGGCGGCGCTGCCCATGATCAAGGTGGCGAGCAAGATGCCCGCCGACACCGTAGAGACCCCGCGCGCCGCGAGGGTGGCCCCCAAGAGGACGGCGGTGAATCCGTAGCCGAAACCTCGAATCGCCTGTCCGCTCACCAGCAGTCGGGTGTCACGACTCAGCGGTGCACCCATGGGGACAGTCTTACCGACTCAGGTCGCGTCGCGCGTCGCCGTGCCCTTGCGTCGAACATTCCGCGCAGTCTCCGCCACTGCCGTTTCGGCGGACCCCGCTGGGGGTCACCGGTGGCGGGGCCTCAGGGTTGGAACGTGATGACCGTCTGCGTCGAGTCGCCACCGGTCGCGTTACCCGCACTGACCGCACAACTCGCGGCGTTGGTCGCGGTGGTCCCGCACGTGCCGTTACCGATGGTGCCCGTGGTCACGGTGAACGTCGTGGCCGGCAGTTGGCCGGTCGCGGTCACGATGATGGGCGTGGGAATCGAGGTGGGCAGCTTGCAACCGTTCTGGCCCTTCGCGTTGGCCAGGCACTCCACGAGGTAGATGGCGTCCTTGGGCGTGAAGCCCGAGCCCGACACCATCACCTTTTGACCATTGTGCAGTCGCTTCGAGGGCGTCACCACCAAGACGCGCCGATGGGCGATGACGGCCGTGGGCTTGACCGGATTCGACCACGGGGAACGAAGTCCGGCGCCGGAGCGGTTCACGGCGACGACGCTGAACCGGTACACGGTCCCGTTCTTGAGCCCCGTGACGGTGCAGTTAAAGGCGGACGTCGAACACGACGACGTGCCGGGATGCGACGACACGACGTACTTGGTGATGGGGGACGACCCGACCCGCACCGGCTTGAGCCACGTCACGCGAGCACTCGCGTTTGCCGCCTGGGCGTGTACCGCGCGCGGGGCGGAGGGGGTTGTCGAGGACCCGTACGCCGCCGTCGCCGTCGCCAGAAACGACACCATGAGAAGTCCCGCGAGTGATGTCCGCATCGAAAGTCGCATTACTGCCTCCCTTGTACTGAACGTCCTACCAGCAGTCTTACTCCTTCTCAGCGCCCGACGCTAGTGACACGGCGGGCGACTCGCCGATCTCAGATCTCGAAGTCCCGGCTCTCCCCCCGGGGCGAGCGACGTGGCCCGAGCGTACGAACCGCGATGGCGGCGGCCACGAGCATTCCGACGCCGGCGAGCACCAGCGACTGTTCGAGGCCGTTGCGAAACGCTCCGTAGACCGCCGCCACGACGTGGTCCTCGATCGAATTTCCCGCGCCGCTGCCCACCGTCATCCCCGGCGGGGCGGCGCCGGTCTCGATGAATTCGATGATCGTCTGAAAGTAGGCGTGGGGTATGTGCAGGGCGGCCAGGCGATGCTCCAGGGCGCCCGTCAACTGCGCGTTGACCAGCGCGCCCAGGACGGCGACGCCGAACACCGCGCCGAGCTCGCGGCTGGTGTTCGTCGCCGACGCCGCCATGCCCGAGCGTTCGGGCGGTACCTCGGCGAGCGTCACCGAGGTCATGGGGACGGCGCTCGAGCCGAAGCCGTACCCCGCGAGGGCCAGCGTGGCCATCAGCCAGGCCGACGGATGCGAGGACTCGAGCAGGAGCGCCGACAACAAGATGCCCGCCCCCGCCATGACGCAGCCCTCGGCCATGGGCGCGCGCGGTCCGATGCGCGCCACCCGACGCCCGGCGAACGCCGAGGCCACGATCATCGCCCCGGCCATGGGCACGAACTCCAGCGCCGTGTGCGCCGGCGAGTAATTGATGACGGCGCTGAGGTAGAGGGCGGTGAAGAAGAAGATCGAGAAGACCGAGAAATACAGGATGAACGCCACCACGAGCGCACCGCTGAAGCGCGACGATCGAAAATACTGCAGGTCCAACAACGGCGATGCACTGTGACGCTCCACTCGCACGAAGGCGACGAGGGAGATGACCCCCGCGAGGAACAATCCAATGACCCCTGACGTCCGGTAACCGCTCGTCTCGCCCTGGATCACCGCGAAGGTCAGGGCCCCGATACCGAGCGACCCGAGGAGGAAACCGCCGTAGTCGAGGCGCCCCGGCGCCGGACTCGAGGACTCCGGCACACTGCGCAGCGCCAACGCGATGATCAGCACCGCCGCCGCCACGTTGAACCAGAACACGGCGGGCCAGTCGCCGAGGGCGACCAGTACGCCCCCGATCACCGGTCCCAGCGCCAACGCGAGGCCCGAGACCGCCGCCCAAGCGCCGATGGCGCGGGCGCGTTCACGCCCCTCCGGGTACAGTTGGCGCAAGACCGACAGCGTGCCGGGTTCCGAGGCCGCCGCTCCCACCCCCATGATCACCCGGGCGCCGATCAACCAACCCGGCGACGTGGCCAGGGCGCCCGCGAGCGAACCGGCACCGAAGAGCGCCAATCCCGCCAGCATGATGCGTCGGCGCCCCAGACGGTCGCCCAAACTTCCCCCGAGCAACATGAAACTGGCGAAGGTGAGTCCGTACCCGTTGACGACCCACTGCAGTTGGGTGACGCCCGCGTGCAGGTCCGCACGGACGCTGCCCAGGGCCACCGACACGATCGTCATGTCCATGAAGGTCACGAACATCACCAAACAGACGGTCACCAACGCGAGCCGACGCGAATATCGGGTCGGCGCGGCGACGTCAGTGTCTCGTTCAGTCATGGACCGCGTCCTTCGTCGAGGGGCAACGACTTGAGGCCAACCTACACCGTCGCGTGGCCCGTCGAAGCCGATCTCGCCCGGCGCCCGACGGGTCGGAGTACTATCACTGAAACGTTAAAATAATTTTACGTCCGGAGGCCGCTGGATCGTGTCGCTTAGGTATTGTCAAGGTGTCGTGGCGATGTTCGCCCGGGGGAGGCGGTGCGCATGAGAGTCGCCCTCTTCATCACGTGCGTCAACGACGGACTCTTCCCCGACACGCCGCGCGCGGTGGTCGACGTCCTCGAACGACTCGGTCACGAGGTCGTCTTCCCCACCCAACAGACCTGTTGCGGCCAGATGCACCTCAACGCGGGGTATCGCCAGGAGGGCTTGCACCTCGCCCAACGCTTTCGCCAAGTGTTCAGCGACTACGACGTCATTGTCTCACCGTCGGCCTCGTGCGTGGGCACGGTGCGCGAACTCTACGCCTCGTCGGCCCGCTCGCTCGGTGAGGAGGCCTTGGCCGATGACCTCGAGGAGGTCGCCCGTCGCACCTTCGAGTTCTCCGAGTTCCTCACCACCGTGCTGGGTGTTACCGACGTCGGGGCGAGCTTCCCCCACACCGTGGCGTACCACCCGACGTGTCACTCACTGCGGGTCCTCGGGCTCGACGAGGCACCCAAGACCCTGCTGCGCAACGTCCGCGGACTCGACTTGGTGGCGATTCCCGAGGAGAACGCCTGCTGCGGCTTCGGCGGCATGTTCTCGATCAAGAACGCCGATACCTCGGTCGCCATGGGTAAGGACAAGCTGGCGCACGTTCGCGCCACCGGCGCCGACGTGGTGTGCGCCCTCGACAATTCCTGCCTGACCCACCTCGGGGGCCTCTCGTCGCGCGCGCGCACCGGAATCACGATGATGCACGTGGCGGAGATTCTCGCCCGCCGTGACGGGGGTGCGCGTGTCTAGGGTCTTCTACACCGAACTCCCCTTCCCCACCCTCGCCAAGACCGCGCTGGCCGACGCGCAATTACGCGCGAACCTGGCCCACGCGACCACGACGATCCGCGACAAGCGCCTGCGCGTGGTGGGCGAACTCGACGACTGGGAAGAGTTGCGCAGCGCGGGGGCGGCGATCAAGGACTACTGCCTCGACCACCTGGACGAACTCTGTCTCGAACTCGAGAAGAACGTGACCGCCCACGGCGGCGTCGTCCACTGGGCCCGCGACGCCGCCGAGGCCAACGACATCGTGGTGCGCTTGGTGCAGGCCACCGGCGTCGATTCGGTGGTCAAGGTGAAATCCATGGCGACCGCCGAGATCGAACTCAACGCGGCCCTGGAACGCCACGGCATCACGGCGTACGAGACCGACCTCGCCGAACTCATCGTGCAACTCGGCGACGACCTCCCCTCGCACATCCTGGTCCCGGCGATTCACAAGAATCGCTCCCAGATCCGTCAGATCTTCCTCGACGAGATGGGAAAGTCCGGTCTCCCCGCGCCCGCGGATCTCACCAACGATCCCCGGGCGCTCGCCGCCGCGGCCCGAGCTCACCTGCGCGAACGCTTCCTCTCGGCGCGCGTCGCCATCTCGGGGGCCAACTTCGTCATCGCCGATTCCGGGGCCGTCGTCGTCGTCGAGTCCGAGGGCAACGGTCGGATGTGCCTCACGTTGCCCGACACCCTGATCTCGGTGGTGGGCATCGAGAAAATCCTGCCCCACTGGCAGAGTCTCGAAGTCTTCATGCAATTGTTGCCGCGTTCGTCGACCGGCGAGCGCATGAACCCCTACACGTCCATCTTCACCGGGGCCACCGCGGGCAACGGTCCCTCGGACTTCCACCTGGTCCTGATCGACAACGGTCGTTCCTCGGCCCTCGCCGAGGAGACCGGTCGCGACGTCCTGCGCTGCATCCGTTGTTCGGCCTGTCTCAACGTGTGCCCGGTCTACGAGCGCACCGGTGGACACTCCTACGGCAACCCCTACCCGGGCCCCATCGGCGCGGTACTGGTCCCGCAACTGCGCCGGGGCCAACGCACCGCGCTCGAGGACTCCCTCCCCTACGCGTCCTCCCTGTGCGGAGCGTGTTTCGAGGCGTGTCCCGTCAAGATCGACATCCCAAAGATCCTGGTGCGATTGCGGTCCGAGGTGGTGGATGAGAAGCGACGCGAACACCCGCGTGATCCCGAACTGATCTCCATGCGACTGATGGAGAAGGGTTTCGCCTCGGCGAGGGTCTTCCAGCGCCTGGTCGCGGCGGGCGGTCTGCTGGGGCGCCTGCGTCTGCGCACCCTGCGGTTCCTACCCCCGCCGCTGCACAAGTGGAGCGGCGCGCGTGACGCACCCGTGCCGCCGGCCACGTCATTTCGTTCGTGGTTCGCCACCACCCACCCGGCGGCCAACGTCGCGGGGCCCGCGTTGTCACCGTCGCGGGCACCGCTCGTCCACCACCACGACGCGCGCCACGACAGCGCCCCCGGTCACGTGGGCCGTGACGTCGCGGGGCGCGACGGGGTGCTCAGTTCCATCGGCGCGGCGCTCGGCGGCGAACGTCGCCGTTCGCCACTCCCCGCCGATCGGGCGTATCGCCTGCGGGGCGACCTCGACTCCGCGCCGCGCCGCGAACTGCTCATCGACCGCCTCGTCGACTACCGTGCGCAGGTCACGACCTGCGCACCCGACGAACTCGCCACCGTGGTGCGCGAGTTGTTGACGGCGCGGAACTCGACGTCGGTGGCCGTCGCCGCGGACGTGCCGGACGACTGGACCGCGGCGACGCACGCCGCCGTGCACGTCGACCACCCCCCCCTCTCGGTCGCCGATCTCGACGCTATTGACTCGACGCTCACCGGGTGCGCGGTCGCCGTGGCCCAGACCGGGACCATCGTGCTCGATTCGGGCGCGCGCCAGGGTCGACGCGCGCTCTCGCTCATCCCCGACCACCTCATCGTCGTCATCTTCGAGGACCAAATCGTCGAGGTCCTCCCCGAAGGGGTGGCGCGTCTGGACCCCACGTCGCCCCAGACCTGGATCTCGGGACCCTCGGCGACCTCGGACATCGAACTCGAGCGCATCGAGGGGGTGCACGGGCCCCGCTCGCTCGACGTCGTCATCGTAACCACCGCGACCGGCTGAACGGACCGACGGCGGCCACCGGAGGAGTTCGCGTTAGATTGGAATCACCGGACCCGCGAGCAGTGGGTTCGTGGTGGCTGCGGCACTGTACGTCAGGAGAGCTGTTATGAAGCGACGAGCGTGGAAGATGGTCAGCGTAGTGGCGGTCGCGTCCATCGGACTATCCGCGTGCAGTGTCCCGGCGGCACTCTCGGTGGCGCACCACACTTACGGGGGTAGCCCCTACCTCCATGTCCACTTCACGGCCTCCCTCACCAGTTCCGATCCGGCGCTGGCCCACACGGCGGCGGCCCTCGCGCACCTGAGCTTCGACCTCAACGAACAGAGCCGCGCGGGGACGCCGATCTCACAATCTCTCAATCAAGTCAACCAGGACCTCGTCGTGTGGCACGGCACCACGCGCGTCGCCACCTTCCTCGAGAGTCAGTCGAACCTGTACTTCAACGTGAACTTCACGACACTGGCCCAAGTGCCCGGGGCGTCGTCGAACTCCTCGTCGCTGGCGGCGCTGAGCCTCCTGCTCGGGAACCGCTGGATCGAACTGCCCTTCGCGCTCATCGCCCAGTACGCGCACTCACTGAAGGGCCTGAAACTAACGGCGTCGAATCTGGCCACCGGTCAGAACCAGCTGCTGAACGCCCTCGTCAGCCTGCTCGCCCGGGGCACCACGACACCCACGGCAACGGGATTCGAGCAGGCCGGATCGATGGCCCAGCTGGCGAACGCCCTCGTGTCCCAGTTCAAGGGCGTGGGGTTGCCCCCGTCGTCCCTCTCGAAGGTGAAGGGCTCGTACGCCCTGGACGTCACGATGTCGGGCGCTACGGCGACGGCGGTCGTCGTGCGGCTGGTGACGCCCACCGCGAAACACGGTGACGCCGTGGTGAAGGTCAGCGCCACCATCGCGCACCAGGCACTCGCGGTCGCCGTGCCCGCGTCGCCGCTCGTGATCACCCCGGCGCTCCTCAAGCAGTTCGGCGCGGGCGGGGGCTCGTTGTTGGGTGGCTCCCTGGGCTAACGCGTCGGCGCCTCGTCGCTCAGCGCGTCGCGGCCGATACGCGCGCTTCGGCCGCGTCCCACTGCGCGGCCGCGCCCGCGCGCGGTGTGAAGTGCCGGGACGGGAACGACGTGGCGACGACGTGGCGCATGGCCACGGGGTCGTCGGCGAGCAGCCCGAGTCCGTGGAACTGCATCAGCGCGTTGCCGATCGCCGCCGCCTCCACCGGGCCCGCCTGCACGGTGATGGTGCACGCGTCTGCGGTCAACTGACAGAGCAGGGCGTTGAGGGCGCCGCCACCGACGATGTGAATCGTGTCCACGCGCACGCCCGTCACCCGCGAGATGCCCCGGATCGCCCGCCGGTAGGCGAGCGCCAGGGAATCGACGATGCAGCGAGTGAATTCCGCGGGTGTCACCGGGACGCGCGCGCCGGTGCGCGCGCACTGGGCCGCCAGGCGTCCGCGCATGTCACCCGGACCCAGTAATTCGTCACTTTCGGCGTCCACCAGGAACTGACGCGGCGCGAGGGCTGCGGCCTGCTCACTCAGCGTGGCGGCGTCGTCGTGGTGCCCCTCGAGGGCGAACTCGCGGATGACCTCTTGCAGTAGCCAAAAGCCCATGACGTTTCGCAAGAAGCGGGTGCGCCCGAACGCGCCCAGTTCATTGGTGTAGCCCGCCTCGAAGGCGTCACGCTCGATGAGGGGTCGATCGAGCTCGACCCCGACGAGCGACCACGTGCCCGAGGACACGAAGGCGAAGTTCCGGTCCGCCGCGGGCACCGCCGCGACGGCTGACGCCGTGTCGTGCGAGGCCACCGTGATGACCTTGGTCGACGCGGGGACTCCGGCCGCCAGGGCGCGCGGGGACGTCACCCGACCCAGTGTGACGCCGGGTGCGACGAGCGGTCCCACGAGCTGTCGCGGCAGGGAGAATCGCGCCATCAATTCGTCGTCCCACTCGCGCGCCCGGGTCAGCAACTGCGTCGTGGAGGCGTTGGTGACTTCCCAGGCCCGCACGCCGCACAGTTCGTAGTTGATGAGGTCGGGGATGAGTAGCAGTTGGCGCTCGGAGGTCGCTCGGGTTCCGTCGGCCACCAGTTGGAACAAGGTGTTGAACGTCAAGAGCGCGATGCCACTGCGCTGGTAGAGGGACCAGGGATCGATCTGTTGCGTCACCGCCGCGAAGGCCGCTCCCGTGCGGGGGTCGCGGTGGTGCGCGGGTAGTCGCAGCAAGCGTCCCGCGGCGTCCACCAGCCCGTAGTCGACGGCCCAGGAGTCGACCCCGACCGACGCCAGGGTCATCTCGTGGGCGCGCGCCGCGCGCGCCGCCGCTCCGAGGCCCTCTTCGATCTCACCGATCAGGGAGGGCAGGTCCCAGGAGAACACTCCGTCGACCTCGCGCCCACCATTGGCGAAGCGCGCGACCGGCTCGACCTCGAGTCGTCCCCGCTCCAGCGTGACCAGCAACACGCGCCCACTCGAGGCGCCGAGGTCGACGGCGGCGACCGCGGCGCCAGGCGACGACGACACGCGTTATCGCAAGAACGCGGCGGCGACGCCCGAGTCCACCGGGATGTGCGACCCCGTGGTGAGGGCCAGGTCGCCGCCCACGAGGGCGAACACGGCACTGGCGATGCTCTCGGGCAACACCTCACGCTTGAGCAGGGTGCGACCCGCGTAGTACGCGCCGAGTTCCTCCTCCTTCACCCCGTAGACGGCGGCGCGCTGAGCGCCCCAGCCCCCGGCGAAGATCTTGGAGCCGCGCACCACACCGTCGGGGTTCACGCCGTTCACGCGGATGCCGAGCTCGCCGAGCTCCGCCGCCAGGAGACGTACCTGGTGGGCCTGATCCGCCTTGGCCGAACCGTAGGCGACGTTGTTGGGTCCCGCGAACACGGCGTTCTTGGACACGATGTAGACGATGTCACCACCCATTCGCTGTTCCTTCATCACGCGCACGGTCGCCTGGGCGCACAAGAACGACCCCTTGGCCATCACGTCGTGTTGCAGGTCCCAGTCACGCTCGGTGGTCTCGAGCAATGACTTCGAGATGCTGAGTCCCGCGTTGTTGACCACGATGTCGACGCCCCCGAAGGCCAGGACCGCCTCGTCCACCGCGCGTTGCACGGCGTCCTTAGAGGACACGTCGATGGCGACGCCACGCGCGACGTCACGCGAACCGAGTTCGCGCGCCATCGCCACCGCGGACTCGACGTCGAGGTCCGCGACGACGACGTGAGCCCCCTCGGCGGCCAAGCGACGGGCGGTCGCGGCCCCGATGCCCGAGCCGGCCCCGGTCACGAACGCGACGCGCGAGGCGAGGGGCTTGCCCTTGGGCATGCGCCGCAATTTCTCCTCCTCGAGCTGCCAGTACTCGATGCGGAACTTCTCTGACTCCTCGATCGGCGCGTAGGTCGAAATCGCCTCCGCGCCGGTCATCACGTTGATGGCGTTAATGAAGAACTCGCCCGCCACCCGCGCGGTCTGGGCGTCTTTGCCGAAGGAGAACATGCCCACCCCCGGCACGAGGACGATGGCGGGGTCGGCCCCGCGCATGGGCGGCGAGTCCGCCGTGGCGTAGGCGTCGTAGTAGGCGCGGTAGGCCGCGCGGTACTCCTGGTGCAGTTCGCCCAGACGCGTGATCATCTCCTCGACGGGGGCGTCCGAGGCCACGTCCAGGACCATCGGTCGTACCTTGGTGCGCAAGAAGTGATCGGGGCAGGAACTGCCGCGCGCGGCCACTTCGGCGTGGCGTTGCGCTTCGAGGAAGCTCAGCACCGTGTCGGTGTCGAAGAAGTGGCCCACCTGGGGACGGTCCACACTGGCCATCCCGCGCAACGTCGGAAAGAGCGCGACGGCCTTGGCGCGACGCGCCTCCTCACTGAGGCGCGCGAAGCGCGCCACCTTGGGCCCGAGTGGCTCGCGACGTCCGTGTTCGGCGATGTAGGCCTCGGCGGTGCGGATGATGAAGAGGGCGTTACGCTCGCACTCCTCACTGGTGTCGCCCCACGCGGTGATGCCGTGTCCGCCGAGGATGACGCCCAGGGAATCCGGGTTGGCCTCGCGCAGGGCGGCGATGTCCAACCCCAACTGGAAGCCCGGCCGCCGCCAGGGCGTCCACGCCACCTGATCGCCGAAGATGGTCCGGGTGAGGGCCTCGCCGTCGGCGGCGGTCGCGAGCGCGATGCCCGAGTCGGGGTGCAGGTGGTCGACGTGCGCGCACCCCACCAGTCCGTGCATCGCCGTGTCAATCGACGGGGCCGCCCCGCCCTTACCGAAGAGACAGAAGTCGAAGGCGGCTACCATCTCGTCTTCGAAGTCGGGACCGCGGTACACGTGGGTGAGCGCGCGCAGGGCGTCCAGGCGCAGGGCGGCGAGCCCGCCGAACTGTAGCGTCCCGAGGTCACCGCCGGAGCCCTTAACCCACATGACGTCGATGTCCACGCCGCTGGCGGGGTCCACCACCCGGGCCTTGGCGCTGGCGTTGCCGCCGGCGTAGTTGGTGACCGTCGGGTCCGCACCGAGGCGATGCGATCGCTCCAGCAGATCCTGCACGGCGGAGGGGACGTCGTAGGAGAACTCGGACATCAGGCGCCCCATCCCGCGGCCTGGCCGCCGACGCGCTCGGATTCGATCTGTTGTTGGTAGCCCGAGCGCTGATACGCCCCGATCGGATCGGGGTCGAGGCCCATCTCGGTACGCATCTCGGCCAGTAGCGGACGCACGTCGGTGTAGAAGGCGTCGGTGAAGAGCGCGTTGGCCCCCAGGACGTCGCCGGCGAGCTGACACGCGCTCAGCGCCTCGCGATCGACCAGCAGCGCCTTCGCCGTGGCCTCCTGCACGTTCATCACCGAACGGATTTCGGCCTGCACCTTGGGCTCGATGTTGTGACACTGGTCGAGCATGAAGGCGACGTTGCCCTCGGGGGTCACGACCCCCGCGTCGACGATCTCGAACATGATGCGGAACAATTGGTAGGGGTCGGCCGCGCCGACCATGAGGTCGTCGTCACCGTAGAAACGCGAGTTGAAGTGGAACCCGCCCAAGCGCTGCGCGCGCAGCAGCACGCTGACCAAGAATTCGATGTTGGTCGCCACCGCGTGGTGACCGGTGTCGACCAGCACCTTGGCCTTCTCGCCGAGCTCGAGGCACTGCACGAGCGACGTACCCCAGTCGGGTACGTCCATGGTGTAGAAGGAGGGCTCGTAGAGCTTGTACTCCAGCAACATCTCGACCCCCTCGCCCAGGGCGTCGTACGTCTCGGCCAACGCCTCGTGGAGGCGGTCCTGCCGCGCCCGGATGTTGTCCTGGCCGGGGTAGTTGGTGCCGTCGGCGAACCAGAGGCTGATCGCGAAGGAATTGGTCTCGTGGGCGATGTCCACGCACTCCAGGAGGTGATCGATGGCCTTGCGGCGCACGCGCGGGTCGGGGTTGCACACACTGCCGAGTCGGTAGTCGTCCTCCTGGAACACGTTGGGGTTGATGGCCCCGATCTTCACGCCCAGGTCGCTCGCGTGCTTGGCCAATTTGCCGTAGTCCTCCACCTTGTCCCAGGGGATATGGACCGCCACCGACGGTGCCACGCCGGTGAAGCGGTGCACCTGCGCGGCGTCCTGCATCTTCTCGAAGGGGTCGCGCGCGACCCCGCGCTGGGAGAACACCTTGAAGCGGGTCCCCGAGTTGCCGTAGGCCCACGACGGCGTCTCGATCCACTGGCGACGTAGGACGTCCTTGATTTCACTTCGACTCAGCATGTCTGCCCTCTTTCTCGCACTGCACTCTGTCTGGGGCGTCCACCCCAGAGAACTCACCCACCTACGCGAGGTGGAACACTTCGTGGAGGGGGCGCATCCCCTCGTCGGGCGCACCCTCGAGACCCACGAAGAACTCACCCATCGACGCCTGCCAGCGTGCGTTGACCTCGGTGGCGGCCATCAATTCGAGGCACCGATCGAAGTCGTCGCATTCCAGGTACCCGATGAGCAGGCCGTCGGGGGCGAGGAACAACGAATAATTCGTCCACCCGGCGTCGGAGAGCGCGGCGAGCATCTCCGGCCACACCGCGGCGTGGCGCGCCGCGTACTCCGCGGCCTTGGCCGGATTTATCCGCAGTTGGAAGCAGACGCGTTGCATCACGCCTCCTGCACCGCGCGGTGGCGCAGTCGCGCGCGCGCCCGGGCGGTCATTTCGATTCCGTTGGGGATCAACACGCTCAGCAGCAACAGACAGCCGGTCACGATGCTCTGCGCCTGCGCCGAGACGTTGATGCCCGTCAGCGAGGACTGCAGGCTGGCGAAGACCGCGACCGACAGCACCACGCCGATGATGGTGCCACGACCGCCGAAGATGGACACACCGCCGAAGAGCGCGATCGCCACCACGTTGAGTTCGAGGCCCAGCCCGGTGTCCGACGCCGAACTCGCCTGCTGGAAGGTGTAGAGGATTCCGGCGAAGGCGCACAAGAATCCCGAGACGACGTAGAGCAGGAACTTGATGCGCTTGACGCGAATTCCCGAGAAGTAGGCCGTCTCCGGCTGGAGCCCGATGGCGTAGATGGAACGACCCAGTGGCGTCATGTGCAACGCGACGCCGAAGATGACGGCGAGGACGACGAAGATGGCGAAGTCGTAGGCGACGTGGGTGCCCCCGATGGGCAGACTCAACTTGTTGGTCCACGCGGGGAACCCCACGGCCGTGTTGGACCCCAGCACGATCAGGGCCAGTCCGCGGTAGAGGGTCAAGGTGCCGATCGTCACCGCAATCGACGGCAGACCCAGCCGGGTCACCAGTACGCCGTTGAGAGCCCCGCCCGCGATGCCCACTAACAGGCACACACCCATGGCCAGCCAGATATTCCACCCGTGCGTAAACAGATAGCCCAGGGTGCTCGCCGAGAGGCCCAGCATCGACGCCACCGACAGGTCAATCTCGCCGGTGATGATGATGAGGGTCATCGGCAGGGCCATGATGGCGACCTCACCGAAGTTGAGCCCGGCGAAGAAGAAAGTCTCCATGTTCAAGAAGTAGGGCGTCACCGACCACCCGTAGATGAGGCTCACGACGAACAGCACCACCAGGCCGGTCTCCCACCGCACCGCCGCGCGCAGCGAGGACTGCAGGGTGCGCGGCTCCTCCACCAGTTCGGGCAGGGCGTTCGCCTCAAGCGTTGTCACGACGGGCTCCTTGCACTCGCAGGATCTTCTCGGCGCGCACCGCCACGTAACGGTCGAAAGCGATCGCGACTAGGAGCAACATGCCCGCCACCGCCTGGTTCCAAAAGGACGAGACGCGAGCCGCCACCAGGGCCTGGTCGATCGTGTTGAGTAGCAGCGCCCCGAGCGCCGCGCCCAGGACCGTGCCGCTCCCGCCGAAAATGGCCACGCCACCCACGACCACCGCGGCGATGACCACGAACTCGTAGCCCAGTCCCGCCGTGGAGGCCACCGTGGCGAACTCCGCCAACCACAGGGCGCCCCCCAGCCCCGCCAACGCCCCCGAGATGGCGAAGGCGCCGAAGATGCGCCGTTGCACGCGCACCCCCGCCAGGACGGCCGCCTCGGGATTGGAACCAATGGCGTAGAGGTCGCGCGCGGGGCGGAACGTGCGCATGACGTAGCCGACCAGCGCCACCATGGCGAGGGCGATCAAGAACAGATACGGGATGCCCAAGAACGCGCCGGCCCCGAGGTTCACGAAGGACTGGGGGATCTGACTCGGCTGGATCTGCACGCCGTTGACCACGATGGCGTCGACGCCGCGGATGATGTAGAGCATGCCCAGGGTCACCACGAGTGCGGGCACGCGCGCGTAGGCCACGATCACGCCATTGACGACACCGCAGGTCAAGCCCGCCAACATTCCCGCCAGCAGTGCCAGTATCACCGGCAGGTGGGGATTGTGCACGAACAGGTCGCCCGTCAGATACGCCGACAGGCCCAGTACCGAGCCCACCGACAGGTCCACGTTGCGCGTGACGATGACCAGTGTTTCGCCGACGGCCAACATGATGATGATCGAGGGACCGGCCAGCATCTGCTGGACCGACGCCCCACTCGCGAACGAGGGGTTCTTCAGGTAGGTCAGCCCGAAGACCAGCGCGATGGCGACGAGAATCGCGAGTTCCCGAAAACGCAAGATCTTCGTGATCAGCGACGTTCCCGCCGGAGCCGTCGTCAATGGTTGATCGATGACGCTCACCGCGCCTCCCCCTTCATCTGTCCCGCCGCGGCGCGCATGATCGACGCCTCGTCCGCTTCGTCGCGCGCGAATTCAGCCACCAGACGACCCTCGTGCAGCACGAGGATCCGGTCCGCCACGCCGAGTACCTCGGGCATCTCCGAGGAGATCATGAGTACCGCGATCCCCTGCTCCACCAGTTCGCCCAGCAGACGGTGGACCTCGGACTTGGTCCCGATGTCGATGCCGCGCGTGGGTTCGTCAATGATGAGCAGACGGGGTTTGCGCGCGAGCCACTTGGCCAGCACCACCTTTTGCTGATTACCGCCCGAGAGGGTCATCACCGGATTGGCGAATCGACCGAACTTGAGCTGGAGGCGAGCGGCCCATTCCGAGGCTAATTTGCGCTCCGACGACTTTCGGATGATGCCGAACCGACTGAGCGAGGTGATGGAGGCGAGCGCCGCATTCGAATCGATGGACATCTCCATCACCAGGCCCTGTTGGCGGCGGTCCTCGGGCACAAAACCCATCCCCGCGCTCATGGCCTGCAGCGGCGATCCGCCCTTCAACTTGACGCCGCCCACACTGACCGAGCCGGCGTCGACCTTGTCGATGCCGAAGATGCCGCGCGCGACCTCCGTGCGACCCGCACCCACCAAACCGGCGAGGGCGACGATCTCGCCGGCGCGCACGCGAAAGGACACGTCGGTGAAGACGCCTTCGCGCGTCAGGTGCTCCACGGCCAAGACCTCGGCGCCCGGCGAGCGTTGGTGCTCGCCGTAGAGCGAGACGATGTCGCGTCCGACCATGGAGAAGATCACGTCGTCGATGGTGATCTCCTCGATGGGCGCCGTTCGGACGAACGCGCCGTCGCGCATGATGGTGACTCGCTGGCACATCTCAAAGACCTCTTCGAGTCGGTGCGAGATGAACATCACCCCCGCCCCCTCGCCGCGCAGGGTCTTGACGACGTCGAAGAGGCGCTGGACCTCGACGTCGGTGAGAGCCGCCGTGGGCTCGTCCATGATGATGATCTTGGCGTTGAAGGAGATCGCCTTGGCGATCTCGACGATCTGCTGGTCCGCGACGGAGAGACCGCGGGCCAGACGGCCCGGGGACAGGGGGACGCCGAGTCGCGCGAACACCTCGTCGGCGCGGCGCATCATCTCGGCCCGATCGATCCGCTTGCCCGAGCGCAGGGGGTGACGACCCATGAAGATGTTCTCCGCGATCGTCAGGTCGGGGAAGAGCGTGGGCTCTTGGTAGATGACCGAGATACCCGCTTCGCGCGCCGCGATCGGGTTCGAGAAGTGCACCGGCTCGCCGTTGATCCTGACGTGCCCGCCGTCGGCCTGGTGAACGCCCGCCAGGATCTTCACCAACGTGGACTTACCCGCGCCGTTCTCGCCCAACAGGGCGTGCGCCTCACCGGCGAACATGGTGATCGACCCGTTGACGAGCGCCTTGACGGGCCCGAAGAATTTCGTCGCGCCCTCCACGTCGAGGAGGGGGACGTCGGGGGAGAGGTCGCGAAGAGACGCGGTCGCCTCCGGCGCATGCACACGCTCCATTGCCATCCCCCCGATACTCACCACACCGATAACGATCACCGCACGGGCCAGCGAATGACGTCCGGCCGAACCGCGGATCCTTCACAAACGAACGAAGTGGGCAAACCTTATAGCGAATTATTGAAACGTGTCAAGTACTGCGCCAAAAAAATCTCTCGGCGCCCGCGTCACCGCGTGCGACACGACGACGCCCGGGCCACGAGCTCGGGTTCGAAACGCACTTCGCGGTGCCGGTGATCAGGATTACGTACCTCGTCGAGGAGCAGGTCCGCCGCGGCGGCCCCCAATTCGAACGCGGGTTGACGCACCGAGGTCAGGGCGGGCGACAGCATCGACCCGAAGATCAAATCGTCGTAACCCACGACGGCCAGGTCGTCGGGGACGCGCACGCCGCGCGCGGCCAGACCCCGCAGGACGCCGAGGGCCAGCAGGTCGTTCGCGCACATGACCGCGGTGGGT
>JAKCEC010000110.1 GCA_021841725.1 Actinomycetes bacterium
AAGGCGCCGGCGAAGAAGGCCGTAGCCAAGAAGGCTCCCGCCAAGAAGGCAGTGGCGAAGAAGGCGCCGGCGAAGAAGGCCGTAGCCAAGAAGGCGCCGGCGAAGAAGGCAGTGGCCAAGAAGGCTCCCGCCAAGAAGGCCGTAGCGAAGTAATCTTTGGCGAAGAATTGGCAGTGCTAGTCAGAGACGCTCGTGAGAGCGTGCGAAGATCGAGGGAGCCGTAAGGCTCCCTCGATTACTCTGCGGCCAGGTCGCTGGGCACGTCCACGTCGAATCGCCACGCACTGCGCCGATTGACGCAGACCTCGAGGTGGAGCCGCCGCGCTTCGCGTTCGTGGGCGTGGGCGGAATCGCGACCGAACTGAAACACAAAATCGTGGCCGGTGGGTACCACCAGGACGTTGGTCCCGGTGCCCCGATCGTCGGTGAACACCGTGACGCCCTCGCGCGGCGTGTAGGTGCCGAGCCCGTGGGGATCGCGGAGGTCGCCGTGCGCGACGACGATGTGCGCGTACGAGGGGCTCAGCGCGCGATACGCGTGACTCACCGCCTCGTTGAGGTTGGCGGCGCGCGAGGAAATGACCTGGGCGCCCTCGTCGAGTGCGAAAAGTTCGACGTCGGGCGATTCACAGGCCACGAAGAGCGGTCGGGGACGCGCCGCGTGCAGTACGCCGCGCGCGAGTCGTCGTGCGACGTCTCCCACGTCGGCGACACTGCCGTCTCGAAGACGGCTCTTCGCGACGTCAAAACCCTTGAGGGGGACCACTATCGCGAGGTTCTCCACCCGTGACAGCCTAGGAGATGCGCGTCACGGGCGGGCGCGGGTGGCGAGGACGACGACGTCAAACAGCCTGTTGGACGGGGGGGTCGAGGTGGCGCAAGGAGTATGATTTTCTCTTAATGACTTCGCTGCTCTCGGTAAACAACCTGTCGGTCCAATTCTCCGTGCAGAAGAGATTTGCGACCGCGGTCAATGATTTCTCCCTCAACGTCGAACCGGGCGAGTGCGTCGGCCTGGTGGGCGAGTCGGGCTGTGGCAAGACCACCACCGGCCTCGCCATCATGCGACTCCTGCCCAACAACGGCAGTATCTCGGCGGGCAACGTGGTACTCAATGGCGTCGACCTGGCGTCGCTCAGCGAAGGCGAGATGCGCCGGCACCGAGGTAAGTCGGTGGCGCTCATCCCCCAAGACCCGATGAGTTCGCTCAACCCGACGATGAAGATCGGTCGTCAGATCGGCGAAGGCCTGCGGATCCATGACGGTGCCTCCGACGCCGAGGCGCGTCAGCGCGCACTCGAAGTGTTGGAGATGGTGGAGATGCCGCGTCCCGCGGAGCGACTCGACCAGTATCCCTTCGAGTTGTCGGGCGGCCTGCGCCAGCGCGTGATCATCGCCATGGGTCTGGTCTGTAGCCCGTCGCTGCTCATCGCGGACGAACCGACCACGGCCTTGGACGTCACGATCCAGGCCCAGATCCTGGACATCCTCGACAGCCTGCGCCGCGAACTCAAGATGGCGATGCTCTTGATCACCCACGACATGGGCGTCATCGCGGGACGCACCGACCGCGTCGTCGTCATGTACGCCGGACGCAAGGCCGAAGAGGCGACCACCGGTTCGCTCTTTGGCGCGATGCGCCACCCCTACACGCAGGCCTTGTTGGCGTCGATGCCCTCCATGGAGAACACGGGTAAGCACGAGTTGAACTCGATCGCGGGCATGCCGCCGGATCTCTCGCGTGAGATCGTGGGGTGCCGCTTCGCGCCACGCTGCAGTTTTGCGACGGACACCTGTCGCCAGAACGACCCGGCCCTCGAAGGGACCAGCGAGCACCAGTACGCCTGCTTTCACCCGGTGTCGGGACCCATCCCCCTCACCGTGCGCTCGGCGACGGTGGCGAGCAGTGTCGCGCCCCGCAAGGAACTGCTCCGCGCGCGCGGTCTGGTCAAGGAGTTCCCGATCAAGAGCGGCGTGGTGCGCCACAAGGTCGGTGCCGTGCACGCGGTCTCGGACGCGTCCTTCACGCTGTACCAGGGTGAGACCTTCGGGTTGGTGGGCGAGTCGGGCTGCGGCAAGACCACGATTGGGCGCATGCTCGTCGGTCTGGAGACGCTGACCGCCGGCGAGGTGCACTTTGACGGCGAATTGGTGTCGGCCAAGGGTCGCAAGCCCACGCGCGAGTCGCGTCGTGATCGCCAGATGATGTTCCAGGACCCCTACGCGTCGCTGGACCCGCGCATGAAGGTCGAACAGATCCTCGGTGAGCCGCTGGCCATCCAGCACGTCGGCAGTCGCAGTGAGCAGGCCCAGCGCGTCGGCGAACTGTTGTCGTCGGTGGGGCTCGACCCCCAGGTGGCCGACCGCTACCCCCACGAGTTCTCGGGGGGTCAGCGTCAGCGGATCGGGTTGGCCCGGGCGCTCGCACTGAATCCGCGACTCATCGTGGCCGACGAGCCGGTGTCGGCCCTGGACGTCTCGGTGCAGGCGCAGATCCTCAACCTGATGAAGGAACTCCAGCGTCAGTACGGCATGTCCTACGTCATGGTGAGTCACGACTTGGCCGTCGTGTACTACATGGCCGACACCATCGCCGTGATGTACCTCGGCAAGATCGTGGAGATCGGCGACGCCGAGGCGGTCTTTCGCTCGCCGGCGCACCCCTACACCCAGGGGCTCCTCGACGCGGTGCCCGTACCGGACCCCGCCATCGCCAAGACGCGCACGGGCATTCGAGTGGCCGGCGAATTGCCCTCGGCGATCAATCCGCCGTCGGGGTGCCGATTCCGCACGCGTTGCCCCCACGCCCAAGAGATCTGTGCGGCGCAGGAGCCCCAGTTCCGCTCCTTCGGCGAACGACAAGAAGCTGCCTGCCACTTTCCGATGAAGACACCCGTCACCTTGAGCGTCACGGCGTAGACGTCGTCGCCGCGACGGCGTCGACTCAGCGCTCCAGTAGTCGAACTTCGAAGGCGTCGCGCAAGGCCTCGCCGATGTAGGTGATGGCCACGATGACCAGAATGAAGATGGCGGCCAGTGGGTACACCTGCCACCAGTAGAAGGGCTGGACCTGCGCGGCGTTGTTGAGCATGGTTCCCCAGTCGGTGGCCGGCGCGGGGATCCCCAAGCCCAGGTATCCGAGGGTGGTCAAGAACAGAATCGCGTCGGCGATGGCGAAGGTGGCGACCGTGACGACGTTGCTCACCGAGTTGGGGAACACGTGGCGGCGCACGATGTGCCACCAGCCCGCGCCCATCGCCCGCGAGGCTTGAGTGTACTCGAGTTCCTTGATGACCAGGGCGTCGCCGCGGATGATGCGAGCGTTGCCAAACCAGCCGATGACGCCGATGATGACGATGAGGTTGGTCGAGGTGCGCGGGAAGATCGTGACCAGGGAGAGCAGCAAGAAGATCAGGGGGATCGACAATAGGGCGTCGAGGATCCTCATGAACGTGGCGTCGACCGCCCCGCCGATGAAGCCCGAGATCATGCCGTAGATGGTGCCGACGACGATGGTGATGAACCCCGCGAGGATACCCAGCGAGAGGGAGTACTCACCACCGAACATGATCCGACCAAAGACGTCGAAGCCGGAGCCGTCGGTCCCCAGCAGGTGATGCAGCGACGGGGCCGCGTTCGTCTGGTTGTTCAAGGCGATGGCCTGGTTGGTCTGATTCGAATGCCAAATGATGGGACCGAGGTAGCAGAAGAGGACGATGAGGACGAGGTAGACGACCGAGGCGATGGCCAGCTTGTTCTGGAGGAAGATGCGGAGGCGCTGGCGCCACAGGGGCACGACGGCGGATTCGAAGGACGTGGTGGCGCGCGCACGCTCATCGTTCGGACCGTCGAGGTGCAACGGATTCGGCATTTCGTTCAATTGACTCATCTATCGCCCCTCGACGCGTATCCGGGGGTTCACGATACCCAGTCCGATGTCCGCCAACAAGTTCCCGAGCAGCGTGAAGAGGGTGATGAGCAGGGTGATACCCAACACCGTCGGAATGTCGTTGTACTGGGCCGAATAGACGGTCTCGTAACCCACGCCCTGGTAGTTGAAGACCTCTTCGATGATGAGGGCCCCGCCGAAGAGACCGGGGATCGAGAGTCCGATGATGGTGATGATCGGGCCCAGTGCGTTTCGGAAGGCGTGCTTGTAGAGCACGCGGCGTTGCGAGCACCCCTTGGCCTTCGCGGTGCGGATGTAGTCCTGGACGAGGACGTCGAGGACCGCGCTGCGCATGAATCGACTGAAGAACGCCAGGTTGAGGACCGCCAGGGTCACGACGGGCACGATGAACTCACTGGGGTGCGTGAAGATCTGCAACGCGGAGCCGTCGGTGGGGGGGAGCTGGAAGTGGAAGGTCCCGAAGATGAACCAGTTGATCATGAACAACGAGAGCAGGAACGCGGGTATGCCGTAGATGACGAACAGCGTGTTGGTCATCGTGTAGTCGAACCAACTATTGCGGCGTGAGGCTTGGACGACCCCCACCGGCAAGGCGATGAGGAGCGTCAAGAGGAAGGCGAGCGACGCGAGCCAAATAGTACGGGGGACGTACAGCGAGATGAGTGACCACACCGAGAGGTTGTTGCGCCACGAGAACCCGAGGTTGAAGTGGATGCAGACCTGGACGAAGTAATCCCAGAACCGCACGAAGAACGGGTGGAAGATGCCGTGCTGCACCCCCCAGAGGTGAACGGCCTGGGGCGTCGCGTGGTTCGATAAAACGATGTAGGCCGGGGCGAGGGTTCCGCCCGGCTCGAAATAGGGCAACGAGAACGTGATCAGCATCACGATGAGGAACACCACGAATGACTGGAGGAGACGTCGAACGACGTAGGCGAGCACGGAGAGAGTCTAGCAGCGCCGGCCACTAATTCCGGGGGCTGATCACCTCGAAACGTGGTGAAACAAAGGGAATGGCCCCTCATCGCTGAGGGGCCATTCCCGGGTACTGCGGTGTTGCGTCGGCGCAACCTGCGCGCTTAGAAGTGGTAGTACTCCGGCAAGAAGTTCGTCAAGGAGTTCGGCGTGAAGCCAACGGAACTCTTGAGCGTCTTCACGACTTCACCAATACCACTGCCCGAGTACGCGTTGGGCTGACTC
>JAKCEC010000111.1 GCA_021841725.1 Actinomycetes bacterium
GCCCACGCGCTGATATCACTGGCGCTCGGCGTCGGGGTCGTGCTCACGTTGTCGGTGTCGATGCTCCTGCTCAACCTCAGCTCACGACGACGCTAGGCATCCACCACGCGTTCGTGAACAATCTCACGAGAAGAAGGCGCGCGAGATATTGCGCCGTCGCCGCCGAGGGCCGTAAGGTCCGCCCAGGGACGCTTTGACGAGCGCGCCGAAGGAGGGGTCCATGAAACAGGTCAGGGAGATACTCGACGCGAAGGGAAGTGACGTCGCCACGATTTCGCGCGAGCGAACGGTGGGTGACGCCCTGCACCTCTTGCGCGAGCGCGGCATCGGTGCGATCATCGTCACCGGGGCGCAGGCGCCACTGGTGGGGATCTTCTCTGAGCGAGACGCGGTGCGCGCGCTGGCGATTCACGGGGCCGCGGCGTTGGACATGGTCGTATCGGATCTGATGAGCGAGCAGGTCGCGACGTGCGGCGAAGCCACGTCGGTGGACTCGCTCATGGCCATGATGACCGAACGACGCATTCGCCACGTACCGGTCGTGGAGGACGGTGTCCTCAAGGGCGTGGTGTCGATCGGCGACGTGGTCAAGTACCGCGTCGACGAACTCGAACGCGAGAAGCGCGACCTCATCGAGTACGTCAGCGCGCGCTGACGCAACCACCTCAGTGCTGGGCGGCGCGCAGTCGCAGTTCGGCGCGCGCCAGCGCGCCCGTCAGTTGTGCGCGCGACAAGTCATCGAGGTCGCCGGGAGAGGCGAGTTGTGCCTCGAGGGTCTCCTTGGCGCGGGACGCCCGGGCGACGTCGATGTCGCCGACGCGCTCGGCGATGCCCGCGAGCACCGTGGCGCGCGTGACGCCCGGCTCCTCACCGGGTCCCACCTGGAAGTAGCCGCCGTGCACGCAAAAGGCCACCTCACCACTCGACGTCGCCACCCGCACGACGCCCGGCACGACGTCACCGACGGTCGCCGTGTGCTGGGGCAGGATGGTGAACTGCCCCTCCGACGAACGCGCCATGAGTCCGGTGGCGTCACCCGTCCACAACGCCGATTCGGGCGTGACGATTTCGACCCTGAGCGACGCCACGGGTTAACTCTTCGCCAATTCGGCGGCCTTGCGCTCGACGTCCGTGGCGCCGCCGACGTTGAGGAACGCCTGCTCGGGGTACGCGTCGAGGTCGCCCTTGACGAGGTGCTCGAAGGACTCGATGGTCTCGGCCACGGGCACGTTGATGCCGTCGATGCCGGTGAAGATCTTCGAGACGAACATCGGCTGGGACAAGAAGCGCTGAATCTTGCGCGCGCGCGACACGGTGACGCGGTCGTCCTCGGAGAGTTCGTCGAGTCCCAGGATCGCGATGATGTCCTGGAGTTCCTTGTAGCGCTGCAGGATCTGCTGAACCTGACGCGCGACCGCGTAGTGGCGATCCCCCACGATCTCGGGGGCCAGGATGTTCGACGTCGACGTCAGGGGGTCCACCGCCGGGTAGATGCCCAGGGCGGCAATCTGACGGCTCAACTCGGTCGTGGCGTCGAGGTGGGTGAAGGTCGTGAAGGGCGCCGGGTCGGTGTAGTCGTCCGCCGGCACGTACACGGCCTGCAGCGAGGTGATCGAGCGTCCTCTCGTCGAGGTGATGCGCTCTTGGAGTTCACCCATCTCGTCGGCCAGCGTGGGCTGGTAACCCACCGCGCTCGGCATGCGACCCAGCAGCGTCGACACCTCCGAGCCCGCCTGGACGAAGCGGAAGATGTTGTCGACGAACAACAAGACGTCCTGGTTCTTGACGTCGCGGAAATACTCGGCCATGGTCAGGGCGGCCAGGGCCACGCGCAGGCGCACCCCCGGCGGCTCGTCCATCTGACCGTAGACCAGGGCGGTCTTCTCGATCACGCCCGACTCGCGCATCTCGAGCAGCAGGTCGGTGCCCTCACGGGTCCGCTCGCCGACGCCGGCGAACACCGAGACGCCGTCGTGCTGCTCGGCCACGCGACGGATCATCTCCATGATCAACACGGTCTTGCCCACGCCGGCCCCGCCGAAGAGGCCGATCTTGCCTCCCTGCACGTAGGGGGCCAGGAGGTCGATGACCTTGATCCCGGTCTCGAACATCGTCGCGCGCGGCTCGAGCTGGTCGAACGCCGGCGGGTTGCGGTGGATCTCCCAGCGGTCCTCGACGGGACCGATGTCGGCGGTGTCGAGGGGCTGTCCGATGACGTTGAAGACGTGACCGAGCACGGCGTCGCCGACGGGGACGGTGATCCCGCGACCCGTCTGACGCACGACGGCGCCGCGCACGAGGCCGTCGGTGGGCTTCATGCACACGCAACGCACGCGACCTTCGCCGATCTGTTGGGCGACCTCACCGGTGACGGTGACCGTGACCCCGTCGATAACGATGTCCATCTCGACGGCGTGGTTGATCTCGGGCAACGAGTGCGGCGGGAATTCGACGTCCACCACCGGACCCGCGATCGCGACAACGCGACCCGTCTCCAGGCTGGTCTGTTCAGGGGCGATGGTCATTTGTTACTCACTTTCCCGAGCGGAGCGCTTCCGCGCCGCCCACGATTTCCATGATTTCGGTGGTGATCGAGTCCTGACGGGCTCGGTTCATGATGCGCGACAGCGTCTGGCCCAACTCGTCGGCGTTATCGGTGGCCGCGGCCATCGCGCGCTGCTGAGAGGTGTGAAACGACGCCGCCCCCTCGAGCAGGGCGGAGAAGATCTCGCTCTCCAGGGCCCGCGGGGCGAGTTCGGTGAGGAGCTGTTCGACCTCGGGTTCGAATTCGGTGTAGCCCTTGAGACCCGTCGGTGCCGCGACCTCCATGTCGTTGGGCATCACCAACGGCAAGAGTTGCTCGGACTCGACGACCTGACTGCCGGCGGATACGAAGCGCGTGGAGACGAGCAGCACCTGCTGGACCTCACCGGCCACGAAGGGGGCGGCCAGCGCGGCCGCGACCGCGCGCGCGTCCGCGAACGTGGGACGGTCGGCGAAACCGGTGAAGCTCTGCTCGACGTCGAGGCCCCGGAAACGGAAGAAGGCCGGCGCCTTCTTGCCCACGGTGAAGAGCCGCACTCGGGTCCCCTGGTGCTGGAGCATGTGCACCAGGCGGTCACCCGCCCGCAGCGCCGAGGAGTTGTAGGGTCCCGAGAGTCCGCGGTCCCCCACGATGACGAGCACGATGGCGACGTCGACCTTCTCGGGGGTCGCGAGCATCTTGCGCGCGGCGGCCGGGTCCGCCGACGCGGCCTCGCGGATGATGCGCTGCATGCCCTCACGGTAGGGACGGTTGGCGGCGATACGCGCCTGGGAGCGGGCGATCTGGGACGCGGCGATGAGTTCCATCGCCTTGGTGATTTTGCGGGTCGCCTGCACCGACTTGATCCGTCGGCGCAGAATCCGTTCTTGTCCTCCAGCCATCGCTCCTCCTCTCTCGCTCGATCGATCCGGTGACTTAGTTGGTGACCGCGAAGCCGGCCACGAACGAGGTGAGGGCCGCGTCCAGGGCCGCGGCGTCGGGCATGGTGCCCGTCGTGCGAATGTGCGCCAGCAGGTCGGCGTGCGTCGCGCGGAAGGTCGTGATCAGTTCCGCCTCGAATCGGCGCACGTCGGCCACCGGGATCGAGTCCAGCCAGCCGCGGGTACCCGCGTAGATCACCAGGCACTGCTCCTCGACCGGGACCGGCGCGTTCAGACCCTGCTTCAGCAATTCGGTCAGGCGGTAGCCGCGGTCGAGCTGAGCCTGGGACGACTTGTCCAGTTCGGACCCGAAGGTGGCGAAGGACTCGAGGTCGCGGAACTGGGCCAGGTCGATCTTCAAGGTGCCCGCCACGGCCTTCATGGCCTTGATCTGCGCGGCTCCACCGACGCGCGACACCGAGTTACCGACGTTGATCGCCGGGCGCACACCCGAGTAGAAGAGGTCGGATTCCAGGAACACCTGGCCGTCGGTGATGGAGATCACGTTGGTCGGGATGTAGGCAGAGATGTCGCCCGCCTTGGTCTCGATGATCGGCAGCGCGGTCAGGGAACCACCGCCGAGGTCGTCGCTCAATTTCGCCGCGCGCTCGAGCAGACGGCTGTGCAGGTAGAACACGTCGCCGGGGTAGGCCTCGCGGCCCGGCGGGCGACGCAGCAGCAGCGAGATCTGGCGGTACGCCTCGGCCTGCTTGGACAGGTCGTCGTAGACGACCAGCGCGTGCTGCCCGTTGTCCATCCACTCCTGGCCGATCGCGCAGCCCGCGTAGGGGGCGAGGAATTTGAAGGGGGCCGGGTCGCCGGCCGAGGCCACCACCACGACGGTGTAGTCCATGGCGCCGTGGTCCTCAAGGGTCTTGACGGTCTGGGCGACGGAGGAGTTCTTCTGGCCGATCGCGACGTAGATGCACTTCACCCCCTGACCCTTCTGGTTCAAGATGGTGTCGATGGCGACGGTCGTCTTACCGGTCTTGCGGTCACCGATGATCAGTTCGCGCTGACCACGACCGATCGGCGTCATGGCGTCGATGGCCTTGATGCCCGTCTGTAGGGGTTCGCTCACCGGCTGACGTCCGATGATGCCCGGGGCCTGAACCTCCATACGGCGCTGGCCCGGGTTCACCAGCGGACCCTTGCCGTCGATGGGCTCGCCCAGGGCGTTGACGACGCGGCCGATGAGGGCGTCGCCCACCGGCATGGACAGGATGCGACCCGTCGCGCGCACGACCTGCTCCTCCTCGATCCCGTCGACCGAACCGAGGACCACCGCACCGATGGTCTCCTCGTCGAGGTTCATGGCGAGGCCGACGGTGCCGTCTTGAAACTCGAGCAGTTCATTCACCTTGGCCGAGGGCAGACCCGACACGCGAGCGATGCCGTCACCGACCTCGACCACGCGACCGACCTGCTCGGCCCCGACGGCGGGGTTGTATTCGGTGACGTGCCGGCGCAGGGCGTCAGTAATCTCGTTGGCACTAATGGTGAGCTCAGTCATCACAGTTTCCTTTTCCTAGTCGTTTCGAGTCAAAGCGGATTCGTAGAAGTGACCCGCCGAGACGGAGTCGTGCAACGCGGCCGCCGCG
>JAKCEC010000112.1 GCA_021841725.1 Actinomycetes bacterium
CATGCTGAGCTTTCACCTCTTCGACGACGCGACGCGGGCGTGGCTCACCGCGATGAGCACGGCGCCGTCGCTCCTCGGGGGCTTCGACCACTCGTTGCGCCGGGCGATGGACGCGGGGGACGCGGCGGACCCGCTCGAGTTGGTGCGGGCGCTCTACCGCGAACATTCATCACCCGTCACGTCGTCGCTGCACGCGGTGGCGGAACTGATGATGGATCACGACGAACGCCTGGCGATGTGGCGCCACCAACACACGCTGATGGCCGGACGTCAAATCGGTCGACGCCCCGGCACGGGCGGATCGGCGGGGCTGGCCTACCTCGACACCACGCTCGGTCAACGTCTCTACCCGCTCCTCTGGGAAGTGAGGAGTGTCCTATGACCACCCGTGAGGAATGCCTCGCGCGCGACGCGCGCGACCCGCTGGCACCCCTGCGTGACGAGTTCACCTTGGCCGAGGGTGAGATTTACCTCGACGGTAATTCCCTGGGCCCCGTCTCGCGCGAGGTGCGGCGCCGGGTGGACCAGGTCATCGACGAGGAGTGGGCCCGGGGACTCGTGCGGTCCTGGAACACGGCGGGGTGGATGGATGCGCCGCTGCGCCTGGGGGACCGGCTCGCGCCCCTCGTTGGCGCGCGAGCCGGCGAGGTCCTGGTCGCCGACACCCTGACCTTCCTGCTGGCCAAGATCATCGGCGGCGCACTCGAATTACGCCCGCGGCGGCGCGTTCTCCTCACCGACGCCGCGAACTTTCACTCCGACCTCTATATCGCGGCGGGAATGGCCCGCCTCGTCGCCCGTGGGGTCGAAGTGCGGACCATCGACCGCGACGCGTTGGCGGCGCACCTCGACGAGGACGTCGCCCTCGTCATGTTGACGCACGTCGACTTTCGTACGGGCGAGATGCTCGACATGGCCGGTATCACCCGCGCGGTGCACGACGCGGGCGCGCTGATGCTCTGGGACCTCGCGCACTCCACCGGGGCGGTGCCGGTGGACCTCACCGGCGCCGACGTCGACTTCGCGGCGGGCTGCGGCTACAAGTACCTCAACGGGGGGCCCGGGGCGCCGGCCTTCATGTACGTCGCCCCGCGTTGGCAGGGGGTGTTGGCTAATCCGCTGCCGGGGTGGTTGGGTCACGCGCGCCCCTTTGACTTCGAGGCCACGTACGAATCAGCGCCGGGGATGCGCGCCTACGTCACGTCCTCGCCCTCGGTCCTCGCCCTCGGCGCGCTCGAGGGCGCCCTGGCGGTCTTCGAGAGGACGTCCATGGCGGAGGTCCGCACTAAGAGCCTGGCCTTGACCGATCTCTTCATCGAGCTGGTCGACCAGGCGCTGCCCGGCGTCGTCGAGGTCGTGACGCCCCGCGCCCACGACCGGCGCGCGAGTCAGGTCGCGCTGCGACACCCGAACGGCTACGGGGTCGTCCAGGCCCTCATCGAACGAGGGGTCATCGGCGACTTCCGCGCCCCCGACATTTGCCGCTTCGGCTTCACGCCGCTCTACCTGCGCTACGTCGACGTCTACGACGCGGTGGCCATCCTGGTCGACGTGATGGCCAGCGACGCCCACCGGGCGCCGCGCTTCGCGGTCCGGCGGGCGGTGACGTGAGTCACTGGGAGAAGACGACCGTGCGCTGACCCACCAGGGTGACGCGGTCCTCGGCGAGGAGGCGCGCGGCGCGCGCCAGTACGTTGCGCTCCACGTCGCGACCCAACGTCACGAGGTCCTCGGCGCGGCGCGCGTGCGTGACGCGCACCACGTCTTGTTCGATGATCGGACCCTCGTCGAGGTCGGCGGTGACGAAGTGCGCGGTCGCGCCGATGAGTTTCACGCCACGCTCGTAGGCCTGATGGTAGGGTCGCGCGCCCTTAAACCCGGGCAGGAACGAGTGGTGGATGTTGATGGCCCGTCCCGCGAGGTCGGCGCAGAGACGCGGGGACAGGATCTGCATGTAGCGCGCCAGGATGACGAAGTCCACGCGTCGCTCATCGAGCAACCCCCGCAAGCGGTCCTCGGCGTCGTCCTTGGTCGCGGGGGTCACGGGTATCTCGAAGAACGGCACCTCGTGGCGGCGCGCTAACTCGCCACAGTGCGAGTGATTGCCCACCACGGCCACGATGTCCAGGGGCAAGTCGCCCGAGTCGCGCCGGTAGAGGAGTTCGGCGAGACAGTGGTCGTATTGCGAGACCATCACCAGGGCCCGACGGCGGGTGTCTTCGCGTCGAAGGGTGAGCTCGGGGTCGAAGGGGGCGAGGGCCTCACCCAGGCGTGAACGCACGGTGTCGAGGTCCTCGGCGTCGGTCTCGAAACGCGTGCGCATACAGAACTGCGAGGTCACCGGATCGGTGAATTGATCGTTCTCCAGAATATTTCCCCCCACGCCGACGATGGCGGAAGACGTCGCGAGGACGATGCCGGGCCGATCGATGCATTGCAGGGTGACCACGTAGACAGTCACGCACTCTCCTTTTTCTCAGCGTACCGGACGGGTTCTCACTCTCCGACCAGGCCCAGACCGCTGGCCCCGAGTTCGGCACTCTCCTCCATCATCTCCACGGTGGCCGGTGACGTCGCCGCCGCGGGCGTGGTGCCCAGGACCACGTAACTCATCACCGCGGTGAGAACGAGGAGCCCCGCCGCGAGGTTCAGGGCGGTGATGAATCCCGCCTGGCGCGGCAGGGCGGCGCCCGCCGCCGTGAAGTGCGCGAGGACCCCGCCCGCCGCGGCCGAACCAATCGAGAGTCCGACGCTCCGCAGCAGTTGGTAGAAGCCCAGGGCGGCGCCGGTGTCCGCCGACGGGGTGGCCCGCACGATGTACCCGGGCATGGTGGCGAAGGTGAGACCACCGCCGAGTCCGGCGATACCCATGGTGACGAAGGCCTCCCACAGGGTGCGGTGCTCGTGGGTGAACGTCAGCGCCGCGAGGGCGAAGAGGAGCGCGCCCAGGGGTACCGTGACGCGGGCGTTGAAGTGTCGCACGAGGAGGGGGACGAAGCGACTCGCGGTGAAGGTGCCGAGGGACAGGGGGACGAGGAGGAGACCCGCGGTGAAGATGGACGAGCCGAACCCGAAGCCGGCGCTGCGCGGCACCTGCACGTACTCCACGACGACGGGCATGAACAGGTACATCGACACCGAGATCATGAATCCGGACGCGTCGGCGGTGATGACGGCGCGGTGCGCCGACTGACGCAGGTTGACGAGGGGGTCGGGGCGACGCCACTCGTAGAGGCACCAGCCCACCAGTAACAGGGTCCCCGCGACGCCGATCCCGACCGAGCGCGGCGACGTCCAACCCCATACCTCCCCCTGTCCGAGTACCGAGAGGACCGCCACCAGCGCCACGGTCAGGAGTACCGCGCCGCCCACGTCGAAGGCGCGGTGCGCGTGGGACGCGGTGTCGGGCAGGACTCGCGCGGCGAGGATCAACGTGGCGCCGATCAACGCCGCGGCGAACCAGAACGCGCTGTGGTAGTCGAAGTACTGGGCGATCACGCTCGTCACGGGGTAGCCCAGGCCAACCCCGATCGCCGCGGTCACCGACAGTGACGCGATGGTGCGCGCCGCGAGGGGGGGCGCGAGGTGGCTGCGCGCGATGGTCATGGTCACCGGTAAGAGTCCCATGCCGAGACCCTGCAGACTCCGTCCTACGAGGAGCCAGGTGAAGTCGCGTGAGAGTGCGGACATGACCAGACCGACCAGAACGATGGAGAGGGCGACGAGCACCACGCGTCGCTGCAGGTGTCCGTCGGCCAGGCGACCCATTACCGGGGTGGCCAGGGCCCCGGTGAGCAGGGTGGCGGTGAGGATCCACTCCGCGGAGCTCAACGAGATGTGGTTCGCCTGGGCCACCGTACCGATCAGGGGTGCCCCCAGGCTGCCGATGATGGACATCATCGTGGCCAACAGGGTGAGGGTCAGTCGCAGGGTACGCGTGGAAGGGGGCGCGGGGGGCACTGACTACCGATGATAGGTGTAGAAGCCCTGGCCCGATTTACGACCGAGTTGGCCCGCGGCGATCATCCGCGCCAGCAGCGGGGGGGTGGCGTAGTGGTTCTCGCGGAACTCGGCGTAGAGCGATTCCGCCACGGCGGCCGTGGTGTCGAGTCCGATGAGGTCGCACAGGGCGAGGGGGCCCATCGGGTGTGCGCAGCCCAACGTCATTCCCGTGTCGATGTCCTCCACGGTGGCGACCCTCGACTCGACCATGCGAATGGCCGACAGCAGGTAGGGGATGAGCAAGGCGTTTACGACGAAACCGGCGCGGTCCGGCGAGGTGATGGGCGTCTTGCCGAGCTGGTCGCGCGCCAGCGACCGGGCGGCGTCGACGGTGCGCTCGCTCGTCAGGAGTGACGCCGTCACCTCGACGAGCGCCATTACGGGCACCGGGTTGAAGAAGTGCAGTCCGACCACCTGCGCCGGACGCGAGGTGAATCCGGCCAACGTCGCAATGGGTATCGAGGACGTGTTCGAGGCGATGACCGCAGTCCGGTCGGCCAACACGTCGTCCAGCTGGCGAAAGACGTCACGCTTGAGGTCCTCGTCCTCGGCGACGGCTTCGATGACGAAGGAGAGGTCGCGAAGATCAGTGAAGTCGGTGCGGAAGTGCAGTCGCCGCTCGACGCGCTGGACCACGTCGTCGGTCACCTTGCCGGCGGTGCGGGCCCTCGCCAACGAGGCCTCGATGCGCGCGCGACCCGCCGAGAGGGCGTCGTCATTTCGTTCGACGATCACGACGTCGAGACCCGAACGCGCCAGGACCTCGGCGATGCCCGAGCCCATGAGACCACAGCCCACCACGCCGATTCGATCCACGGGACCTCCCCGTCGACGCGGCGCCGACCTCACCCTGAGGTGAGTCTAGGTCGTCCCGGTTCGCTGATTCGCATAGGCGCGAGCGCCGACAGCGATCGCGGCACCCCTCGTTATCAGGTCGGTGTGAGTAAAGTGAGGTGACGCCGTACGCGCGGTGCCGTCGTTGGAAAGGAGACGTCGATGGACACCATCAACGTCATCGTCGAGATCCCCGCG
>JAKCEC010000113.1 GCA_021841725.1 Actinomycetes bacterium
GCGAGGTCGACGTGGGACAGTGACCGTTACGGGAGCCCGAGGACGCGGGGTCACTCGGGAACGGCGATACCGGCGAGCAGTTCCTTCGCGAGGGGGCTTAGGCTCGTGCGCGCGCGCCACACGGCACGGATGGCGCGCGAGAGGTGCAGGTCGCGGCACTCCACGGCGACGAGGCGCCGGTCGAGCAGTTCCGCGCTGACCGCGAGGCGGCTCAAGACCGCGGGGCCCAGGCCCGCGGCGACCGCCGCCTTGATGGCGGTGGTCGAGGCGAACTCGACCGCCACCCGCAACTCGTGGCCGTGCTCGGCCAGCGCCGCCTCGAGTACCTGACGGGTCCCGGAGCCGCGTTCGCGACTCACCACGGGGGTCTTGGCCAGCATCTCGACGCTCAGGGGAGATCGCCGTCGCGCCCAGGGGTGTTGTGACGACACCACCACCACCAGCTCGTCGCGGTAGACCGTGCGGCCCTGCAGGCCCACGGGCAGCGACGGGCCCTCGACGAAGCCCAGGTCCACCTCGTCGCGGACGAACAGTTCGGCGACCTCGTCGGAGTTGGCCATGCGCAGCGAGACCGCGGCCGGCAGCGCGGCGTAGAGGGGGGCTAGCCAGACCGGCAGGAGGTACTCCGCCACCGTCAGGCTCGCCGCCAGGCGCAGCTGGGAGTTCTGGTCCAGGCGAAGGGCCTGGGCGCCGCTCGAGAGCGCGCGCATCGCGGCGAGCACCTGACTGGCCCAGCCCACGATGGCCAGGCCGTCGCTGGTCAGTCGCGCACCGGTCGTCTCGCGCTCGACGAGGCGTAGTCCAAGCACCCGCTCGAGTTCGCGGATGCGCACGCTGGCCGCCGGTTGGCTGATGTGGTGGCGCAGGGCGGCCTGACGGATCGAACCCGCTTCGGCCACGCTGACCAGGAGGTCGAGTGCTCCGAGGTCGGGGTGGGGCTCGGGTAAGGGCATAACGGGAGTTTATAACGAGACCTCAGAGACCCCCTACGACCGCGGCGCGCGCACCACGAGACTGGAGGTCGTACGGGAGGCACAATGAACGTTCGCACCATCACGAGGTCCACCCCCCCGGTGTCGCGGTCCGCGGCACTGGGCGCGGCGCTACGGCGCGTCGTCCCGGGTCTGGCGCTCGCCAGCGCCCTCGGCCTGGCGGCCAGCGCGCTGGCCCACGTCCTGCCGGTCGTGGGCGCGCCGGTCATCGCGATCGTCCTGGGCATCGCCGTGGCGCTGGTGCGTCCGGCCAGCGCGACGCTGCGCCCGGGCCTGCACGTGGCGAGTAAGCGGGTCCTGCAAGTCTCCATCGTCCTGCTCGGCACCGGGCTCTCGGCGCACGAGGTGACCTCCACGGGGCTGTCCTCGTTGCCGGTGTTGCTGGGCACGCTCGCCATCGCCCTGGGGGCCGCCTGGTTCATCGGGCGCCGCCTCGGGGTGGTCGGCGACGTGCGCACCCTGATCGGGGTGGGCACCGCCATCTGCGGGGCCTCGGCGATCGCGGCCACCGACGCGGTCATCGACGCGCCCGAGCAGGACGTGGCCTACGCCGTGGCGACCATCTTCACCTTCAACGTGATCGCGGTGCTGACGTTCCCGGCGCTGGGTCACGCCCTGCACCTGTCCCAGCGCTCCTTCGGACTCCTGGCCGGTACGGCGATCAACGACGTCTCCTCGGTGGTGGCCGCGGCCAGCGTGTACGGCCACGCGGCGTCGTCCTACGCGATCATCGTCAAGCTCTCGCGCACGCTCATGATCATCCCCATCGCGCTGGCCCTGGCGGCGTGGAAGACCCGCCAGGAGGAGAAGCGCGAGGAGCGCGCCGGCGAGCACGTGACGCGCGCGCGGCTCGTCAAGATCTTTCCGTGGTTCATCGCGTGGTTCGTCGCCGCGGTCATCCTCAACAGCGTCGGGGTCATCACCCACGCCCTCAGTCACGACCTCGCCGGCCTCGCCCAGGTCTGCATCGCCATCGCCCTCGCGGGCATCGGCCTCTCGACGCGGTGGCGCGACATCCGGCGTGCGGGCCTGCGCCCGTTGGCCCTCGGCGCGAGTCTGTGGGTGGTGGTGACGATCGCGAGCCTCGGTCTGCAGTTGGCCACCGGCAAGGCCTGAGCGGCGTCGACCCCGACGCCCGGGGACCCCGACGCCCCGGTGAATGTCAAGACGACCACTACACTTTCACCATGAACCTGGGTCTCTCCAAGAGGGGCGACTACGTCGTGCGCTCGGCGATCTGCCTCGCCCGCCACCACGAGTCGGGCGTGCCCACGAAACTCAGTCGCGTCTCCTCCGAGATGTCGGTCCCGCGCACCTTCGTGTCCCAGATCCTCGGGGACCTCAGTCGCGCCGGGATCGCCCAGTCGTTCTTCGGAACGAACGGGGGCTACACGCTCACCCGCGCGCCCGAGCAGATCAACCTGCTCGAGATCGTCGAGTCGGGCGAGGGCCTCCTCACCCCCGCCACCTGCGTGCTCGGCGACGACCCCTGCGACTGGGAGACGGTGTGCCCGCTGCACGAGACGTGGAAGGCCGCGACCGCGTCCCTGCGTTCGACGCTGGCCGCGACGACGCTGGCCGACCTGGTGCGCAACGACGCCGCCATCCGCGCGGGCACCTACGCGGTGCCCGGGGACAGCCACCGGGCGAACGCGCCGACGGTCACCGTCGAGGACTCGGTGCAGGTCGAGCTGGCGGCGCCGATCGTTGCGGGACGACTGCGTCGCGAGAGCTCCTGGTTGGCCCCGCACGTCGACGCCGCGCACTCCGAGGAGGAGAAGGTGCTGGTGCGCATCGGACCGGGGGGCCCCGCTTGGCTCGGCAAGGTCGTCGCGGTGGACGTCGCGACGCCGCGCGGGACCGACGACGACCTCACCTTGCCCGTGTCGTGGGAGGCCACCGGCCCCTCGGGACTCTTCCCGCGCTTCAAGGGTGAACTGCGCGTGGTCGCACTCGACCCCGATCGCAGCGAACTGCGCTTGGCGGGCCACTACCGGCCCCCCCTCGGGCGCGCGGGTCAGGCGCTCGACGAGGCGGTGTTGGTACGCGTGGCGCACGCCACCATCCGCTCGCTCCTGCGCCGGATCGCGCGCGAACTCGAAGAGGAGCACGCGAACTGACGGCACGGACCGCGGGCGCCGCCGAAGAGGCGGCGCGCTCGGTGACCCCGTCGACCCGGCGGCGCTCGGTGACCCGCTCGCGTCGCGCCCGCCCCGTCGGGGGTGGGGCCCGATCTCCCTACGACGCGCTCGCGCTCGCCCCCTGGCGTGCGAGGACCTGGTTCGCGAGTTCGAGGCCGAAGGCCCGCGGGGCCGCGGCGCGCGCCGCGTCGCCGCGACCGAAGGCGGCGTCGGCGACGACGACCGCCCCGCGCGCCTCGACGGCGCGACGCATCGCGTCCAGGGTGTTCTTGGGCGCGACGGCGTAGGTGCAGAAGAGGGCGACCGGGGTGGCGCCCAGGCGCGGGAGACGAGCGAGCCACGCGCGCATGGTCTTGGCCGGCCCCACGCCCGCGACGACGAAGCCTTCGACCCAGGTCCCCATCACCAGAGCGTCGGCGCCGGCCAGTTCGCGCGCCCCGACCTTCTCGATCGGGAGCACGGTGGCCACCAGTCCGCGCTCGGCGAAACCGTCGGCGATCTCCTGGGCGGCCCGGGCCGTCGTGCCCCCGACGCTCGCGTAGCAGACCAGCACCCGCGGGGGCCGCGGCGTCAGGTAGCGCGGCGCGTCACCGGGGCGCGCCGGGCGCGCGTCGAGCACCGCGCGCGCCGCGCGCCGGCCCTGGGCCATGGCCTCGACGACCGTGGCGGGACCCGTCAGCGCGTCGCCCGCCACCCACAGTCGTTCGCTCACCGGCAACGCCGCCGCCCACAGGCCGACTTCGCGCGTGAGCGCCAGGGCGCCGACGTGGCGGCGCCCGTCCGGGGACGCGGCGGCGGGGGCCAGGAGGCCGCTCGCTCGCCAGCGGCGGTCGGGGACGCCGGAGGTCTCGCGGCGCACGGGGGTTCCCGGGAGTACCTCGTTGAACGCGGGGTCGTTGCGGTAGCCCATGGCCATGACGACCAGGTCCACTTCCATCTCGACGGCGTCGTGATCGAGGACCCGCGGCTTCTTGTGGGCGTGTTCTTGCACGGTGCGCGCGAGGCGTGCGCGCGCGACGCGGCCCGCGCCACTGAGCTCGGTGAGCGTGTGCGTGAAGCGGATGTCCACGCCCTCGTGGCGGGCTTCGGCCACCTCGTCGGGGCGCGCCAGGGCGAAGCGCTCGTCGAGCCAGTCGATGCACGTCGCCTCGAGGCCCAGGCGTCGCGCCGTGCGCGCCACGTCCATGGCGGTGTTACCGGCGCCCAGAACGAGGACGTGGGCGCTACGGGCGGCGTCGCGCGCGCCGAGACCGAGGGATCCCAGGAATTTCTCCGGTTCCCCGGCCGACTCGAGCGCGCGCTGAGCCCCCTTCAAGAACAGCGTCGCGTCGACCACGCCCTCGAGGTCGGCGCCGGGCACGTTCAGGCGCAGGGGTACCCCCGCGCCGTGGGCGACGATCACCGCGTCGTGGACGGCGAGCAGTCGCTCGACGTCGGCCGCGTGGATCTCGACCTCACAGCGCAGGTCCACGCCCGCCGCCTCGAGCTGACGCCAGGGCCGGCGCGCGATCTCCTCGGCCAGGGTGAAGTCCGGGATCCCCCAGGTGCACAGGCCCCCCGGGACCGCGTCCTTCTCGTAGACGGTGACGTGAGCGCCCGCCTCGACGAGGTCCCACGCCGCACCGGTGGCCGCGGGACCCGACCCCACGATCCCGACGGACATCGGGTCGGGCGAGTAGGTCGGCCGCGGCGCCGGGACCTCGTGGTGGTCGGCGATGAAGCGCTCGATGCGCCCGATCGAGACCGGCGCGGCGCCCGCGAGGGACCAGCTACAGGCCCCCTCGCACTGGGCGGCCTGGTTGCAGACGCGCGAGCAGATGTCGGGGATCACGCTGGTGCGCGCGAGGACCTCGTGGGCCCCCGCGAGGTCCTCGCGGCGCACCGCCGCGCAACAGAAGGG
>JAKCEC010000114.1 GCA_021841725.1 Actinomycetes bacterium
TCGTCGACCTCTCCGAGACGCAATTCGCGCAATTGGCGCCCCTGGGCGTGGGTGTGGTGCCCGTTCGAGTCACCTGGTGACCCACACGCGCGCGCAGTTGGTCGCCCTGCTCGAGGAACACGGGCTGCGGCCTTCGCGGGCCCTCGGTCAGAACTTCGTGGTGGACGCGAACACCGTGCGTCGCATCGCGCGCCTGGCGCGCGTGGGCGCGGGTGACGAGGTGCTCGAGATCGGGGCCGGTCTGGGGTCGCTGACCCTGGCGCTCGTGGAGACCGGGGCGCACGTGCGCGCGATGGAGGTGGACCGGTTTCTGCTGGCACCCCTGCGCGCGGTGGTCGAGCCCCTGGGCGTCGAGGTGCACCACGCCGACGCCCTGCGCGCGGACTACTCCACGATCGTGACCGGTCCGACCACCGTGGTGGCCAACCTCCCCTACAACGTCGCGACGCCGCTCGTCCTACACCTGCTGGAGACTCAGCCCCTCATCACGCGCATGCTCGTCATGGTGCAAAAGGAGGTGGGGGAGCGCTTCGCGGCGCACGCCGGCGACGAGGCCTACGGTGCGGTGTCGCTGCGCGTGCAGTACTTCGCCGACGCCGCGGTGCTCGGCAAGGTGGGACCCAACGTCTTCGTCCCCAAACCCAAGGTGGATTCCGCGCTCGTGGAGTTCACGCGACGCGACCGGGTACGCATCGATCCGGCGGTGGTGGGCGAGGAGGAACTGTTCCGGGTCATCCGCACGTCCTTTGGCCAGCGCCGCAAGATGCTGCGCCGCTCCCTGCACGACTGGGCGAGCGACGGGGTCTTCGAGCGGGCGGGCGTCGACCCCACCCGCCGCCCCGAGGAACTGACGCTCGAGGAGTTCGCGGCGCTGGCGGCGGCCCAGTGAGGGAACTGGTCGCGCCGGCTAAGGTGACGCGTTTCCTCGAAGTCACCGGGGTGCGCGACGACGGGTACCACCTGTTGCGCAGCGAGATGGTCTCGGTGGGGCTGGCCGACCGCCTGACCCTGGACGAGACGGCCGACTACCTGCGGGTCGTGGGTTCGGACTCGGTGCCGACCGACGACACCAACCTGGTCCGGCGCGCGTTGCGCGCGGTGGGCCGGCGCGCCGGGGTCACGCTGGACAAGCGCATCCCCTCGGGTGGCGGCCTCGGGGGCGGCAGTTCCGACGCGGCGGCCATCCTTCGCTGGTCCGGTGGGGTCAGCGCCGACGTGGCCGTGCGCCTCGGGGGCGACGTGCCGTTCTGTCAGGTGGGCGGACGGGCCCTGGTCGAGGGGATCGGCGAGGTCGTGACACCGCTGCCCTTCGTCGAGAGCGCCCTCACGCTGTTGCTGGCGCCGTTCGCGGTGTCGACGCCCCTCGTCTACGCGGCCTACGACGTTCTGGTGGCGCGCGGTGAGCGCCCCGGGGGCGTCAATCACCTCGAGGCGCCGGCCCGACTCGTCGAGCCGCGGGTGGGGCTACTCCTGGACTGGGCGCGCGCGCGCTTCGGTGACGCGCACCTCGCGGGATCGGGTTCGACGGTGTTCGTCGAGGGTCACGTGTTCGAGGCCCCCGGCGGGGACGTCGCGAGCCCCGTCGGGACGGTGAAGTGGTGTCAGACGGTCGCTACGCCCGCGGCGTAGCTCGGACTATTTACCGGCAGCGCGACGCTGGAAGCGCGTGCGCTTCAACATCTTCTTGTGCTTCTTCTTACGCATGCGCTTACGGCGCTTCTTGATTAACGATCCCATGGCTTAGAGAACACTACTAGAGAGGACGCCGTCCGCGCGAAACCGGACGCGGTTGGTTCATCGTCACGTTCGACACGGGCGCCGGGGAGTTCATCTTGGTCACGTGCAGGGCCTGGCGCGGGCACCCCCGCTCGGCGTAACGCGCCGACTCGTAGGCGCCGATGTCGGCCATCGGCACGGGTTCTTGGGAGATGATGGGGTAACCCCACTCATCGAGGTGCACCAGTTCGGGCGCGAGCTCCGCGCAGTGACCGAATCCGTCACAGAGGATGGGGTTGACCTGCAGGACGAACATCCCGCTGCGCCGGATCACTCCCATACGAGGTCCTCCTCGTGTTCGAGCGCGGGCACCGTGAGAAAGCGCTGCTTGGCGCGCGCCCCCGCGCACGGGGCTCCGCGCAAGTGGCTGTCGATGTCGTGGGCGAAGGCCTCGATGCTCGAGCGCACGAAGCGCACGACGCCGTCGGGGTGGCGACAGGCGCCGCGCCCCTCGATGACCCCGCAACGGTCCTGCAGGCGCGCAATCGCGGCGACGCCGTCACGACCGCCGCGCACGACCGCGAGCAGGTCGTCGGCGAGGGCGGGGAGTCCGAAGGCGCAGGGCCCGCACTGGCGCGCGGATTCGTGGGCCATCCAGCGCACGACGCGATGCGCTTCGGCCACGCCGCAGGCCTGACGGGGTAACACCGCGACGATGCCGGCGCCCACGGACAGATTGTGGGCGGCCAGGGCCTCGTTGCTGTAGGGCGTGTGGATCTGGTCGCCGCTCAGCCACGCGCCGCCGTAACCGCCGAGCAGGACGGCCTGGGGTGACGGGTCGGCGCCCGCGGTGGCGAGGATGTTCGCCAGGGGCGTGCCGAGGTTCACCTCGAGCACGTTGGGTCGCTTCACGGCCCCGGTGACCGAGACGATGACGCTGCCCGGGTGCTCGGCGGTGCCCAGGGAGCGGAACGACTGCGCCCCGTAGCGGCCGATGAGGCCGACGTTCGCGCAGGTCTCGGCGTTGTCCACCAGGGTGGGGCCGCGACCGATGCGCAGTATGTGGGGTCGTCCCGGACGATACTGCGGCAGGGACTCGTTGTCGTCGAGCCAGTGCACGAGGGCGGACTCTTCGCCCGCGACGTAGCGCCACGGCGGGGTGTGGAGATCGATGCCGGGTCCGCGCAGGTTGCGGCGCGCGCGCTCGTGGATGGCTCGCTCCACGTGGTTCACCACGGTGGGGTTGTCGCGCGCCACGCACACGGCGATGCGACTGGCGCCGATCATCTGGGCCAGCATCTCGGCACCGTCGAGGACGAGGTGGGGGTTGGTGGACAGCAGGCGGTTGTCCTTGTGGGCGGCGGGTTCGCCCTCCATGCCGTTGACGACCACGAACTTATGGCCACGCTGGTGCCGCAGGAGGTCGACCTTGCGGGTCGTGGGGAACCCGGCACCCCCGCGGCCGACGAGGCCCGAGGCGTCGAGCTCCTCCAGCAGACTGGCGACCTCGCCGGTCGGCGCGAAAACCCGTTCGTGGTCCTCGAGGGAGAGTGGTCGGTTCGTGGCCCCCGCGAAGAGGCGCGGCAGCGCGTACGCGTCGATCATCGTCGACCCCGTGACGCCGGGGGACGCGGCGGGGTCTTGGGGAACGCGTCGGGCAGTCGAGGACGCGGGGGCACCGGCGGGGACGCCAGTGGCGACAGCGCGGTGCGTCCCGCGGCGCGGGTGGGTCGTCCGAGGAAGCGCCACGCACCCGCGAGCGCCACCGCGCCGGCGCAGCCCACCACCAGCAGCGTCCCGACGCCGCGGTGGACATCGGTGCCCGTGAGGAAGCCGTGGATCAGGGACGTGGCGTAGGCCAGCCAGGAGAACCAGTGGATGAAGCGCCAGGACTGGTTCTTGATGCGCAGTTTCAGCAGGCTCGAGACCCACACCGCCAGGAGCAGGTCGAAGCCCACCGCGCCCAGCGCCACCGGTACGCGTTTGTAGGTCGAGGTCATGGGGATGAACGCCGATATCAGGCCGGTGGAGACGAAGCTGTCGAGCACGGTGGTGACGATGTGGAGGGCCAAGAAGACCATGGCCACCATCGAGAGCGAACGGTGCACCTCGTTGACCTCGAAGCGCCCGATGAACGTCCCGCCGACGCGATTGGCCACCAGGGTCCCCAGTGTCACGACGGCCGTGAACAACAGCAGGGCGACGATCCCCGTCGCGCGCGTCGCGTACCAGAGGTACGGAGTGGTCAGGGCAATCACTGCGCCTCCTCTCGGGGCCAGGCTCCCACCAACTCTACGCCACCGTCGTGGCGGACCAGTCGAGCCGATCGTCCCGCTTGGGCGATGTGCCAGGCCGCGTCCTCGCCCCAGAGGTGCGCGGCCGTGGCGAAGGCGTTGGCACTGACGCAGTCGACGTCGATGACGGTGACCGCGGCGAAGGGGCTGTCCGCGCTCGCGCCCGTGCGCGGGTCGATGATGTGGCCCACGACCCGGGCGCCGCGGCGCCACGTACGCACCGAATTCGACGACGTGGCGATGGCGCCGTTCTCGAGGGTCACGCGCGGCTCGTCGCCGGTGATGCGCAGTGTCGCGGCGACGCCGACCACCCAGGGGCCGTCGGGGCCCCGACCACGAGCACTCACGTCCCCGCCGATCTCGACGATCACCCCACCGGTGGGCGCGACGTCCTCGGCGACGAGGTCCGCTACGAGGGCCTTGGCGCTGGCGCCCAGGTCGATACGCCACGCGGGGGTCTTGAGCACCGTGCGCGAGGCCTCGTCGAAGCCCAGGGCGGCGAAGCCCGGCGACGGGTGCAGTTCGACGGGGGTGTCCTCGACCGCCGTCAGGGTGTCGTAGTCGCGGTCGTAGCCGAGCGCCTCCAGGGACGTCAACACGGTGGGGTCGCAGAGCCCGTCGCTGAGATCGCTGGCGCGGCGCGCGGCGGCCAGCGCGCGCACCAGCGCGTCACTCAGCGACACCACACCCTCGGCGCGGTTGAGCCGACTCAGTTCGGATTCGGGCCGGAAGCGATTCGCCGCCCGATCCATGGTGTCGAGCCAGAAATGGAGTCGATCCTGCGCGAAGGGCAGCAGGTTTTCGCGTTCGGTGTACAACGAGCCCGACAGGCCCCATATTGAAAAGTTCATCGTCGCCTTAGTTGCACACGGTGTTGCCCGAGGGCGAGGTGTAACAGGTGGTGGTCGTCGTGACCGGCACCGTCGTCGTGGTTGTCGCCGTGGCGGCCGTGGCGCCGGTGGCGCCGGTGGCGCCGGCCACGGC
>JAKCEC010000115.1 GCA_021841725.1 Actinomycetes bacterium
ACTCCTACAGCCAAGGGCGCGACCCCGAGCACCCCGAGCGCCCCCGTCGCCGACGCGCCGCGCTCGGACATCTTCGCCAACACCACCAGTGACGATTTCTTCGACGTCGGTGGCGATGACGACCTCCCCAGCTTTCTTCGCTGATCCCGCGGACGTCTCGCGGGTGTCGGCCAACCTGGCCGCGGTGCACCGGCGCATCCGCGACGGGGGCGCCGACCCGGCGCGCGTCGCGGTGGTCGCGGTGACGAAGACGTTCGGTCTCGACATGGTCTACGCGGCCGCGGCCGCGGGCCTGTCCGCGGTGGGCGAGAATTACCTCGAGGAGCTCGAGGAGAAGCGTCGGGGGGCCGGGGACCTCGCCGTGCGCTGGCACTACCTCGGCGCGCTGCAGTCCAACAAGATCGCGCGCATCGTCGCGGTCGCCGACGTGATCAGTGGCGTGTCGCGCGAAAAGGAGATTCGCCGCATCGCCACGGCGCGCCCCGGGGTGTGCATCGACGTGCAGGTCGACCTGACGCACGCCCCCCAGCGCAATGGGTGTGACGAGGGGGAGGTGGCGCACCTCGTGGCGCTCGCGCGCGACGAGGGACTCGAGGTGCGCGGGCTCATGACCGTGGCCTCGCCCGACGCGGCCGCGGCGGCGGCGCAATTCGCTCGGGTGGATGAACTGGCGCGCGAGGTGGGCGTGTCGGGCCGATCGATGGGGATGAGCGACGACCTGGAGATCGCGGTGTCCCACGGCAGCACCGAGGTGCGCGTCGGTCGTGCACTCTTCGGCCCCCGCAACGGCTCAGTGGCCCTGACCTAACATAGAACAGTGCGGTCGAACCGCGAGGAGATCTAGATGAACGAGAAAATGCGTAAGGCCCTGGGCTTTTTGGGGCTCGTGGAGGACGACTACAACGAGTACAGCGCCGCGGACGCGTCGCGCCCCTTCACCGAGGAGGTGCGCGAGGAGCCCTCGTGGGCACCGCGCCAGACGAGTGCTCCGGCGCGCCCCGCGACGCCGTCGCCACGGATCAATCCGACGCCGGCCCCGCGCTCGGGCCCGGCGCCGGCGCCGCGGCCCCAGGGACCCGCGCCGACCTTGGCGCCGCGCGCGTCCTCACTCTCACTGCTCGACAACGGTCAACCGGTGGCGCGCGCGCGCCCGGCGACGTCGGGCGTGCGCGGTGTCGTCTCCTACGCCAGTGAACACGACATCGAGATCATGACGCCCTTCGAGTTCAACGAGTGCCAGCGCATCACCGACCAGTTACGCCTGAATCGCACGGTCATCCTCGTGGTGACCCAGTGCGGTCCCGCGGTGGCGCGACGCCTCGTAGATTTCGCCGCGGGCACGTCCTACGCGCTGCGCGCCACCGTGGAGACGTTGGAGAAGGGCGCGGTCTACGCCATCTGCCCCCACGGCACGAGTCTGAGCCCCGAGGTCCGCGCTCGTTTGGTGGCGTCGCACTACACCTCCGTGAGCTACTAGTGATCTCACTGCTGCAGCACCTCATCTCCATCTACGTCTGGGTCCTCATCATCTCGGCGCTCCTCAGCTGGTTCCCGACGACCTCGTCGTCGGGGGCTCTGGCCACCACGAAACGGGTACTGAGCCAATTGACGGAGCCGGTGCTGCGACCCCTGCGACAGATCGTGCCGCGGCCCAATATCGGCGGCGTGGGCGTGGACTTCTCGGTGCTGGTCGCGGTGATCCTGTTGACCATCATCTCGCGGATTCTTTGAGTACCAACCGCCTCCGGCGGAGGGTGGGCGGTAGGGTAGACGTCATGGAAAGTACCGATACTCCTCGTTCAGCCCTTGACGAAATCAAGACGGTGTCCTTTAAACAGGGCATGCGTGGTTACGTGGTCGACGAAGTTGACGAGTTCTTGGATCGCGCCGCCGCGGAGGTGGATCAGATTCGTGAACAGATGCAACAGATGCGCCAGCAGTTGCGTCAAGCGGGCGAGCGCATCCGCCAGCTCGAGAGCGGGGCCGTGGTCGCCCCCGCCCCGGTGCCCGTGATCTCTCCGACCCCCGCTCCCGCCCCCGCTCCGGCCCCGGTCGCCGCGAGTTCCACGGCGGGGGCCGAACAGGTCACCGCCATGATCGCCATGGCGCAGCAATTCATTGACCAGGCCCAACAAGAGGCCGAGGCCCGCGCGCGCGAGATGACCGTCGCCGCACAGGAGCGCGCGCGCGAAATCGTGTCGGAGGCGCGTTCGCGCGCGGAGGATGAGGTCACGCGACTCAACGGTCTCAAGCAACGCTTGAGCGAGGACGTGACCATGCTGACCCGCCAGCTCGACGCGGAACGCACCCGCTTGTCGGGGGTCCTGTCCGAGTTGTCGCAGTGGATTGAGAATTCGCTGCACGTCGGAGCGAACGCCCGCGTGCAGTCACCACCACCCGCCGCTCCCGCTCCCGCTCCCGCCCCGGCACCCGCGGCCGCCCCGCCGGTACCCCCAGTGGTCCCGGAGGCGTCCGAGAGGCCGCTCGCCCCGCCGCCCGCCCCGCCGGCGGCCCCCTCGGCCTCACTCGGACAGATCCTCAGTTTCGAGTCGCCGACTGACCATCGCGCCTAGTACGTCCGCTGGCTGCTAGGGTCGGCGCGCTGGTTCACACCATCTAAGGAGTCGTCTATGCCCTCAGCTGCAAAAGCTTCGACGAAGAAGGCCGCAGCCAAGAAGGCCGTGGCGGCGAAGGCGGTCGCCCAGCGGGCGAGTGCCCCCAAGGCGACGCCGGCGAAGAAATCGACCGCCCGCCCTCAGTCGACGACCACCGCAAAAAAATCGGTGGTCGCGAAGAAAACAACCCCCCAGGCCTCGGCCCAGAAAGCAGTCGTTAAGAAGACCGTGAAGAACGTTGCACCTACGAAGAAGGGCGTCGCCGCGACTCCCGTGAGCCACTCGACACCGGCCAAGTCGCCGACGAAGACCACCGCCTCGACGGCCGCGCAGGCCGCCAAGGAGCGCGAGGCCCGGGCCAAGGCCGCCGAGCGTGAGAAGGCCGCCCGGGCCAAGGCCGCCGCGGCCGCCAAGGCCGCCAAGGAGCGCGAGGCCAAAGCCAAGGCCGCCGAGCGTGAGAAGGCCGCCGCCGCCAAGGCCAAGGCTGCCGCGGCCGCCAAGGCCGCCAAGGAGCGCGAGGCCAAAGCCAAGGCCGCCGCCAAGGAGCGTGAGATCCAGCGCAAGGCCCGAGAGAAGGCCGCCGCCGAGGCGAAGAAGCAGCGGGAGATCGACGCGAAGCGAAAGTCGATCGAGGCCGAAAAGCTGCGCAAGCAACGAGAGATCGAGCGTCGCAACCAGGAGGAACTCAAGCGCCAAGAACGACGCGAGGCCGAGGAGCGCAAGCGCCAAGAGGCCCTCGAGCGCAAGATGCATTCCAAGCCCTACGCCGACGAGCCCGAGTTCCTCGAGGAACTGCGGGGGCTCCTGCTCGACGCGCGGACCTCGACGCTCGCACAAATCGCCATCAGTGACGACGAGGCCAACGAGATGTTGGTCGACCGCGAACGACTCGAGTACGACGACGAGGACGGGTCGAGCGTCGCGTCCGATATCCAGCGCGACCAACTCAAGGACTTCGCGGCGGCCCTGCGCCTCAAGGTGGACGAGATCGACGTCGCACTCGCGCGCATCGACGACGGTAGTTACGGGCGCTGCGACGAGTGTTTCGAGCCGATCTCCAAGGCCCGTCTGCAGTTCCAACTGCCGGTGTTCACCTGCGTGACGTGCCGCGCCAGCGTCTAGGGCGAGGCGTCAACGTCAACGTCAATGTCAAGGTCGTGGCGTGGGCCGCGGGCGTCAGCGTGGCCGACGCCCTCACCAAATGGTGGATGCGTCGCCACGTCACTGCGACGGGACGCCACGTGCTCGGACCGCTCTGGTGGCGCGTGACCTATAACAGCGGGATCTCCTTCTCCCTGAACGCCGCCTCACCGATCGTCACGACGCTGCTCACCCTCGCCATCGTGGTGGGGCTGGCGAGCGTGGCCCTCCGCGCGGCGGGCGGTCTCGCGACCGTGGGTTTCGGGCTGTTGCTGGGCGGGGGAGTGGCCAACACGATCGACCGGCTGAGTCACGTGCCCCACCGCGTCACGGACTTCATCGCGGTCGGCTCGTTCCCGGTGTTCAACGTGGCCGACGCCGCGGTGACGCTGGGGTTCCTCACCCTGGTGGTGACGCTCCTGCGGGGGCGACCGGTGGTGCGACGATGAGCGGGCGCGACGGTGGCGCGGACGCCTTCGACGGCGAGGTCCTCGACCTCGTCCTGCCGGCGACCCTGGACGCGATCCGCGTCGACCGCGTCATCTCGATGCTCACCGGACTCTCGAGGTCCGAGGCGAACGCGCTGGTGGTCACGGGCGCGGTGAGCGTCAACGACAAGGTGGTACGCAAGAACTCCCAGATCCTCGAGGCGGGACAGCACCTGGTGGCCATCCTGCCCCCGCCCGACACGGGTCTCGTGGAGCCCGACGCGACGGTTCCCCTCGACGTCGTCCTCGACGACCCCGACTTCGCGGTGATCAACAAGGCCGCCGGACAGGTGGTGCACCCCGGCGCGGGTCAGCGCACCGCCACCCTGGTGGCCGGGCTGCTCGCGCGCTTCCCCGAGATGCAGTTACTGAGTGACGAGGGGTTGAGCGATCCGTTTCGCCCGGGTATCGTGCACCGCCTCGACAAGGGCACCTCGGGCGTCCTCGTGGTGGCCAAGACCGCCGAGGGTCTCTTGAGCCTGCGCGAGCAGCTCGCGTCACGCGAAATGGACCGCACCTACCTCGGACTGGTGGAGGGTCACGTGGTCGAAGAGCGCGGGGTCGTCGACGCCCCCATCGGTCGCTCCACCCGCACGCCCACGATGATGGCGGTGCGCGCCGACGGTCGACCCGCCCGCACCGGCTACGAAGTCATCGAGCGCATCGACACCCCCCACGCCGCGACCCTCCTGCGCCTCACGCTGGACACCGGGCGCACCCACCAGATCAGGGTGCATCTGTCCACGAT
>JAKCEC010000116.1 GCA_021841725.1 Actinomycetes bacterium
GCGAGGCGAAGGAAGTCTGTCGCGGGTGCGTCGTGCGCGAGGACTGTCTCGAATACGCCCTCGACAACGGCGAGAAGTTCGGAATCTGGGGCGGGATGAGTGAGCGCGAGCGTCGGCGTTTGCGCCGAGCCCGCGCGGTCGAGCGCCGGGCGCAGGCGAGCTAGCGGCGCGCGAGGCGCGACTCGATGGTCGCGTCCTCACTCAGGCCGAGTTGCGCCCAACGCCGCGAGTCCTCGCGCGCGAGGAGCGAACGCGGGGCCAGGCCGACCAACTCGGCGCGTTCGATGCGTCCCGGGGGGGTGAGCGAGGCCGCCACCCGGTCGTAGACGTCGGAGGGACGCGCCCGTTCGAGGTCGACGAGGTTGCAACTCACCTGTACCCGGTCCCCCACCGCGAGCCCCAGGGCCCGCACCCCCGGCCCCCGCAGGGCGCGCGCGATCGCCCGGGCCTGCTCGAGGGTGACGCCCGTGAGCCACAGGTTCCAGGCGACGAGGACGGGGCGGGCGCCGAGCACCACGGCACCCCGGCGCGCGTCGGCGTGCGCCGGCCCGAGGTCCGGCTCGAGGTCCCCGAAGGCGCGAGCGCGCACGTCGGGCAGGGTGCGCTCACCGTGGGGGAGCGGTCCGTAGAGGAAGACCGGCACGCCGTGGGTGCGGGCCACCCACTGCGCGGTCTCGTCACGCAGGCGGACCGCCCCCTCGGGGGTGTCGGGTGCGAGGGCGACGAAGGGGACGACGTCCACGACGCCCAGGCGTGGGTGCACGCCCTGGTGACGCGAGAGATCGAGGCGCGACATCACGGCGTCGATCAGGGCGCGCACGTCGGCCACGAGGTCCGGTCCGTTGTTGATCAGGGTGAAGACGCTGCGATTATGGAAGGCGTCGTGGTGCCGGTCGCGCAACGACGCTCCGGCCGCCCGTGAGAACGTGTCGAGCACGGCGAGGTCGCGACCCTCGGAGACGTTGATGACGCACTCGAACACCCCCGCACCCTAACCTCGCGCGCCGAGGGATCGTGGGCGTCGCGCCCCGACCGGGGGTGTCGCGGGGGCGAAAAGGTAGACTGGGACTCCCGTCGTACGACGTTCTCTCGAAGGAGTACCGTGAGCCAGGTTCCGAGCAGCGAAACCACCGAGGTCACCGACCCGGTCGGTCACGTCCAGGTCGTCTACCTCGGGCCCGTGGCTCCCCACTGGGAGTGCCGGATGGTCTTCGGGGACGAAGAGCAAATCCAAGCCTTCGTCGATCGCATCGACGCGCGACTGCGTTTCTTGCCCCCCCACGATCCGCAGTTTCGCCGCAACCGCGAGCGGGTCAACCGCGACGCGGAGCGCGAGAACCTGCTCGTCGAGTGGAACCTCGGCTACGAGGAAGAGGCCTAGGCCAACGGCGAGGTCGAGACCCGTTCGTACCACGCGCGCGCGTCGGAGAGTTCGCCGTCGCTGGGGAGTCCGTCCACCCGCAGCAACGCGCTGAAGCCCGACAGCGTGTGCGCGGCGGCGACGTCGGCTACGAAGGCGCGCGAGAGTTCGTGGTGCGCGCCGTGGTTCGAGATGCCGAAGAGCGCGGCCGCGGCGTCCTCACCGCGCGCGTCACTCAGGCGGTGGCGGCGCCACGCCTCACTCAAGAGGGGTCGCGGTCCCATGATCGCGGTGGTGATCTCGGTGGCCGCGGCGTCGAAGAACGCGCCCAAGACACCGCTGGCCGCGTTGATCGCCCGGGTGGCGTCGGTCTCGCCCGGTAGTTCGATCTCGTCGAGCAGGGCTTCGGGGTTGCTCATGAACGAGGCCATGTTCTCGGGATTGATCATGCCCTGGAGTCGGGCCATCAGGTCCCCCTGGGCCGCGGCGGACTCGCGTACGGCGTCGACCAGGAGGGCGCGCAGGGCGTCGCCGGTACCGGGTTGGCTGAGTACGAGCGCCGCGACGAATTCGCGCGCGAGGGCGAACACGTACACCTCGTCGCGTTCGAGGGACCATTCCTCGGCGAAGGCGACGAGGTTGTTGACCACGACGTAGCGGGAGTCGTCCTCACGGGGCAGGGCCAGGGCCGACAACGACCAGGCCCGTTCCGAGAAGTGGCCCGCCACCGATCCCAACTGGAAGCCCAGGAAGAGCGGACCGAGCGACCCCGCCAACTGGGCCAGCATGGCGCCGCCGCCCTCGTCCTCGCCCTCGAGGGCGAGGGACGGGGGCGTCGCGGTGAGGGGACCGATGAGCGGCTTCCACTGGTTGAGCGCCGCGATCGTCAACCCGGAGCGGTTGACCGCGGTGACCGTGGGCGCCGAGGCGACCCCGAAGAGGGCGTCGACGTGACGTCCGATCAGGGGGGCGAACTCTTCGAGGCGCTGGCGCTCGCGTGGTTGGGGATTGGGGTCCCCGTCCTCGCCGCGCGCGACGTTCAGGGCCAATTGCTGCGCCGTCTGAAACCACGCGTCGGGACCCTGCTGTCCGAGCATCTTGAAGAGATCGCCGAACATGTCACCCAGGGGGAAGTCGCTCATGCACCCAACTTATTCGCCGCGGCGGCGGCGGTGTCGAGGAGGCCGGTGGACCCGCGACCTAGCATGGTGGGACATGGCCACGGACGTCGCACTCGATATCGGCACGGCCCGTACCCGCTTGGCGACGGCGGAACGGGGCATCCTCTTCGACGAACCCACCCTCGTCGCCATCGACACCATCTCGGGTGAGGTGGTCGACGTCGGCCACGGAGCGATCGACCTGATCGGGCGCACCCCGCGTCACGTGGTGGTCTTTCGGCCCCTGTCGCAGGGGACGACGGTCGACTTCGACGTCACCGCCCGTCTCATCGCGGGGCTGTTCGACCGCGCCGGGGTCTCCAAACTCAGCCGGGCCCGCGTCGTCATGAGCGTGCCGTCGTTGGCGACGTCCATTGAGCGCCGCGCACTGCGACAGGCGGCCGTACAGGCCGGCGCCCGCGAGGTCTCGCTCATGGAGGCCCCCATCGCCGCGGCGATCGGGCTCGGGCTGCCGGTGCAGGACCCGGTGGGTTCGGCGGTGACCGTACTGGGTGCGGGGGCTTCCGAAGCGGCGCTCATCTCCCTGGGCGGGATCGTCTCCTCGGGCGCGCGCCGCGTCGGCGGCGGCGACGTGGACAACGCGATCGCCACCCTGTTGCGATTGCGTCAGGGAGTGGTGGTGGCCCCTTCGATCGTGGAAGAGTTGAAGATCTCGATGAGTTCGGCGCGCAGCCGTAGCCACGGCGAGTCGCGCACCATCAGCGCGCGCGCCATCGAGGACGGCAAGATCGAGACGGTCGAGGTGCGCGCGGAGTTGGTCAACGCCGCCCTCGCCGACACGGTCGCGGCGACCTTGCGCCTCATCCAGGAGTGCTTGGCGGACGCCCCGCCGGACCTCTCCCAGGACGTGAGCACCCAGGGGATGGTCCTCGTCGGGGGCCACGCCCAACTCACCGACCTGGCCGAACTCATCGCCCACACCACCGGGGTGACGATACGAGTGGCGGAGGAACCGGGCACGGTGATCATCCGGGGACTCCAGATGTGCCTGGAACAGATGTCGTCCCTGCACAGCCTCTTTCGCCAGGTCGACCGCTAGTTCAGTCCTCGAGGCGGCCCAGTTGGTCGACCGCGGCGCGTACCTGCCAGTCGCGGTCCTCGCGGGCGCGTTCCAGGGCGGCGTCGATGTCGGGCCCCTCAAAATTAGCCAGCGCCCCGATGGAGCGGCGTAGCACGGCGGGCTTGTCCTCGAGGGCGGCCACGATGACGGGACGAGCTCGGTCGTCCCCGAGCGCGCCGAGCGCCGCAATCGCTGATTCTCGGCATCGCGGGTCCTCGTGGGTACCCGCGACGACCAGGAGCGGCTCGAGTGCGGGCGCGTAGAGGTGCTCGCCCAGGGCGAACACCGCACCGTCCACCACCAGCGGGTCCGGGTCGGAGAGCGCCGCGACGAGCAGGTCGAAGAGCCCCTCGTCTTCGAGGGTGACGCCGGCGACGAGGGTCAGCGCCTCGCGACGCACGTCGACGTCCGCGTCGCTCAGCGCGGCGCGCCAGACGTCGGCGCCGGCGATGTCGCGTCGCCGGGCCGCGCGCAGGGCCAGCACCCGACGCCGGGGCTGGGCGTCCCCGAGGTGCGCGAGGACGACCTCGTCGAGCGCGCCGTCCTCGCGGTAGCCGGCGAGGAGCAAGAGGGTGTCGACGTCGTCCGGTAGCGTGGATTGATCACTGTGCACGAGACCATCTCACCACCTTCGCGGACCCGCCGTGGCGTTCGACGACTGCTCACGGTTCTCGTCGCAGTCGTGGCCATCCTGGTGGGCCTACGGTCGTGGTCCACCAACATTTACGCGATCACCCCCGGCAACGCCACCAACGTGGCGCCCCTGGTGCGAGTCCAGGGCCTCGCCACGGACCCGCACCGTGACCGCATCATGCTGGTGGACGTCTTCTTGCAGCCGCTCTCACAGCTGCAGTACCTGGCCATGCGCCTCTTCCAGCGCCACGTCGAGTTCGTGAGCGCCGATCAATTGCTCGAACCGGGCATTCCGACGAGCCAGCTCGATGCCCAGGGATTCCTGCAGATGAGCGACTCCCAGACCGCGGCCAAGGTGGCCGCCCTGCGCGCCCTGGGCTGGCGGGTGCCCGCCACGCCCGCCGGCGCGGTCATCACCGGCGTGGTGGACAACACCCCGGCGTCGCGCGCGGGCTTGAGCGTGGGCGACGAGATCACGGCGGTCGACGGTCACGCCGTCACGTCGCACTGCTCGCTCGTCGGCGCCCTCGAGCACGTGGCCCCCGACACCCGGCTCACCCTGACGGTACGCCCGGGCAAGTTCAGCCCGACCGGCGTCTTGACGCGCACGGCGCCCGTGCCCCTGGCGATCACCACCGCGACGTCACCCGACGCCACGGCGCCCACCGGTTGCGCCTCGTACCCGACGGCGGGACCCTCCTGGCTCGGCGTCGCCCCCGAGGACGGCGTGAACTACGCCCTCCCGGGAAAGATC
>JAKCEC010000117.1 GCA_021841725.1 Actinomycetes bacterium
GAGGACTACGACTCCGACCTCGCCGCCTTCGACGTCGTCGAAGCCGTGCTAGCCGACGACATCGAGCGCAGCGACCTGGCCCAGCCCGAGGCCGTGACCATCGCGGACCTGCCCCGACGACTCGGCAACTACTCGGGTCGCCAGGTGCGAAAGTGGCTCGAACAACTGGCCAGTCCCGCCGACGGCCCCATCTTTGGTTTCCGCGGCCCGAGTGCGCCCTACTGGGAGTTCCGCGGCGAACGGCCCAGCGTCGCCCTGATCGCGGCGGACCGCGGTCCCCAACTCATGCGCCGGACCGACGACGGATCCACCTGGGTCCGCTTCGGTTGGTACGGCGACGACATCTGGCTCCTGTGCGAAGACAACCACGCCATCCGCACCATCGAGGCGACGCGCCGCACCTCGCTCGCCGGCAAGGACCTGGCGACGTCGTTGGGCTTTCGTCCGACGTACATCTTGACGACGCTCTCTCAGCCCATCGACGGGCACTGCTACAAGAGCTGCACCGGGCTGCTGCCGCGGGGCTGACGCGCCTACTTCAGTAGTTTGCCCGACGCGAGGGCCTCGGCCATCGCCCAGCCGAAGACGACGAGGCGCTGACCCTTGTCGGGTTCCAACCCCTCGAAGAGCGCGTGGGCGCCCTCGGGGATCGCCCCCTTGGCGGCCACGTAGTCCATCCCCCCGACGCACCCGCCGTTGACGGTCATCACGAAGGTCTTGTCGTCCAGGGCCTTCTCGGCGCCGAAGCGCTTGGCCAGTCGCCGACCCCAGGCGCGGTCCTCGCCGGTGGGACGATACCCGAGCCGCGGCACGATGTCCTCGAGCCCGAGGAAGGCCCGGTACCCGTCGGGGCTCGTCAGGCGCGAGCCGAGCAGCACGTCCTCGTCGGGGAACGCCAAGAGGGCGCGACGGAACTGGTCGTGCAAGATGACCTTGAGAGTTTGATCGGACTTGGCGTTGCGCTCAACCAGGAGCAGGCCGATCAACAGCGAGGGGGTTCCCCCGATCCGTTCGAGGGTACAGAACGAGTACCCGCGTAACTTGCCCGTCTCGCGCGCGTGGGTGACGAGCACCCACTCCTCGCGCTGCTTCGACAAGAAGCCAATGTCGAAGTTTGGTTCACGATCGACGCACAAATCGGCCATCTCGGCCAACTCTGCGTCGCTCAAGGCAGTGGAATCCTTCGTCGTCACAGTCATCGCCATAGGTACCCATTCTACGGTGCCGGCGGACCCGTGAAAACCACTACGCCTTGATGACGTGGCGCCCGAATTCGCTGCGCAAATCGCCCACCACCGAGGAGATGGCCACCTTGAAGTCCGGCCCGAGTTGGAACGCCTTGCCGTCGAGGCCCGTTTCGAGGATCACGGGCGACGGCCCGGGGTAGCGCTGGAGGATCTCCTTGAGTTTCGCAATGGCCGAGGTCGTGAAATCCTCGGGACGAAAGCTGAGTCGCAGCGCCGCGTCGCCCTGGTCGACGCGCACGACCTCGACGTCCAACGCGCCAAAACGGGGTTCCTCGTCGCGCACGTCGACGCGCACCTTGACCACCACGACGTTGTCCTTGGCGAGGTAGCCGCTGCACTTCTCGAACACCTTGGAGGAGAAGTTGACCTCCACCGACCCCCCCAGGTCCTCCACCACGGTGCGCGCGTAGGCCCGACCGTCCTTGGTGGTGCGCACCTGCACCTCGGACAGGATCCCCCCGATCCGGAAGGGGCGATTGGACTTGGACAACTCCTCGACCTGCTCGCGCAGACTCACGAGCGTACCGTCGGTTTTTGCGGCCAGCACGTGCTCGAGTGCGTAGAGGGGGTGATCCGACACGTAGGTGCCCAGCATCTCGCGTTCGAAATCCAATTTGACGGACTGATCGAACTCGACGTCGGCGATGGGCACCTCGGTGCCCTCCCAGTCGTTGCCGTCCTCGGTGTCGAACGCCGCGAAGAGCGTCGAGATGCCCAGGGAGAGGTCCTTGCGCCGCGAGAGGGTCGCCTCGATCAGTTCGTCGACCTTGAGCAGGAGCCCCAGGCGGGCGACCCCGAGGGAGTCGAAGGAACCCGCCTTGATCAGTGACTCCATCGTGCGACGGTTGAGCACCGACGGGTCGACGCGGCGCACGAAGTCGTAAACGGACGCGAAGGGTCCCGCCGCCGCACGCTCGGCCACGATCTTCTCGACCAGCGCCTCGCCGACGTTGCGCACCGCGGCCATCCCGAACAGGATCGTTTGGGGGGCGATGAGACTCGGCGCGTACTCGCCGAAGGATCCGTTGACGTCGGGGACCCCGACGGTGATGCCCATCTGGCGCGCCTCGTTCAGGTAGAGCGCCGCCTTGTCCTTGTCGTCGCGGAACGAGGTGAGCAACGCCGACATGTACTCCACCGGGTAGTTCGCCTTGAGCCAGGCGTTCTGGTAGGCCACGAGGGCGTAGCCGTAGGCGTGGCTCTTGTTGAAGGCGTAGTCGGCGAAGGGTTCGATCTTGTCGAAGATCGCCTCGCCCAACGCGCGACCGTACCCCTCGCGCTCGGCGCCCTCGACGAACTTGGCGCGCTGGGCCTGAATCATCTCGCGAATCTTCTTGGAACAGGCCTTGCGCAGGTCGTCCGCCTCGGTCATCGAGAAGCCGGCGATCTTGGTCGCCACGCGCATGATGTCCTCTTGGTAGATCATGAGTCCCGAGGTCTCACCCAGGATCTCCGCCAGGTCGGGGTGGTCGTAGCGCACCTCTTGACGGTGGTTCTTGCGATCGGCGTAGTCGTTGTGCGCGTTCACGCTGAGGGGCCCCGGCCGGTAGAGCGCGATGAGGGCGGCGATGTCGTCGAAGGACGTGGGCGCCAGTCGGCGCATCAGGGCGCGCATCTTCTCGCCCTCGAGCTGGAAGATCCCGATGGAATTGCCCAACTGGAGCATCTCGAAGACCTTGGGGTCGTCCAGGGGCGCGTGGTCGATGTCGACCTCGCGTCCGTGGCCGCGACGGATCAGGTCGAGGGTGCGTTCGATGATGGCCAGGTTGCGCAGACCCAAGAAGTCCATCTTCAACAGGCCCAACTTCTCGATCGCGGTCGCTTCGTACTGGGTGACGATCGGCGCGTCCTCGGGCGAGGCGTTGGGACCCGCCTTGCGCTGCACCGGCACGTAATCCAGCACCGGACCGCGCGTGATCACCACGGCGGCCGCGTGGATGCCGTCCTGGCGGCGCTTGTCGACGAAGCCCTTGGCGGTGTCGATGACGTGGGTCACGTCGGGGTTGGCGTCGTAGAGGGCGCGCAGTTCGGCCGCTTCGGCGTAGCGTCCCTCGAGGCCGGGCATGGGTTCGAAACAGGCCTGCAGGGGCAGGTCCTGACCCATCACGAGCGGGGGCATGGCCTTGGCGATCTGATCGCCCAACTGGGGTGGGTAACCCAGGACGCGCGCCGCGTCGCGCACGGCGGCGCGCGCCTTGATGGTGGAGAAGGTGACGATCTGGGCCACGTGGTCCGCCCCGTAGCGTTCGGACGCGTAACGGATCATGTCGCCGCGATAGCGTTCGTCGAAGTCCATGTCGATGTCGGGCATCTGCTTGCGGCCCGGGTTGAGGAAGCGCTCGAAAATCAGCCCGTAGCGGATGGGGTCCAGGTCGACGATCTTGAGGCAATAGGCCACGCAGCACCCGGCCGCCGAACCGCGTCCGGGGCCCACGCGGATTCCCGTCTCGCGGGCGTGGCGGATGAGGTCCCACACCACCAAGAAGTAGTCCGAGAATCCCATGTCGGCCACGACGCCGAGCTCGTAGTTGAGGCGCTCGACGACGTCGTCGGACAGGGCGTCGCCGTAGCGCTCACGCGCGCCGGCGAAGGTCAGGTGCGCCAGGTAACGGTCCGCCCCCTCCTTGTGGGTCGCCCCGGCCAACGCCTCGGGGATCGCGAACTCCGGCAACGCGTTGTTCCCGAACTCGATCGTGAGGTCGACGCGCTCGGCGATGGCCAACGTGTTGTCACAGGCCTCGGGGACGTCGCGAAAGAGATAGCGCATCTCGGCCGCGGACTTGAGGTAGTGCTGATCGCTGGGGAAGCGGAACCGCTGGGGATCGGCCACCAGCGATCCCGTCCCGATGCACAAGAGGGCGTCGTGCATGGCGGCGTCGCCGTGGTTCACGTAGTGCAGGTCGTTGGTCGCGAGCAGCGGCGCGCGCAGTTCTCGCGCGATCTCGAGCAAGTGGGGATTCGTGCGCAACTGGTCGGGGAGCGCGTGGTCCTGGAGTTCGATGAAGAAGTTCTCGGGGCCGAAAATTGTCTGGAGCCGACCCGCCAACTCGAGGGCCTTGCGATAGTCGTCGTGCAGGAGCGCTTGCAGGACGACGCCGCCCAAGCACCCCGACGTCGCGATCAGCCCGCCGGCGTGCTCTTGGAGGAGTTCCCAGTCCAGCCGCGGCTTGTAGTAGTACCCCTCGAGGAACGCGCGCGAGGAGAGGCGACGCAGGTTGTCGTAGCCGACGTTGTTGGTGGCCAACAGGGTGAGGTGGTGGTACAACTTCTGACCGCCCTCGGTGTCGCCGCCGGTGTCGTCCATCTTGCCGCGCCGCGGTGGACGGTCGAAGCGCGAGTTGGCGGCCATGTAGGCCTCGAGCCCGATCACCGGCGTGATCCCGTGCTGGCGACAGGTCTCGTAGAAGTCGATGACGCCGTACATGTTGCCGTGATCGGTGATGCCCAGGGCCCGTTGGCCGTCCGCGCGAGCGGCCAGGACGAGCTCTTCCACGCGTGCGGCACCGTCGAGCATCGAGTACTCGGTGTGGTTATGCAGGTGGACGAAACTGTCAGCCATGGGCTAGTAAGCCTCCGGGTTCGGCCACGCGAGGTCGTGACGGGCCGACTCTAGCGAAGGTCTGTGACGCGGCACCGGAGACTAGAGGTAGGTGCCGGCTCGTGGCTCACCCGTCCCGGGGTTGAGGGAGCGGTCGCGCATCTTCTCGAGTTGCGCCGCGGCGGCGGCCTGTTGTGCGAA